>NZ_JACARK010000636.1:0-712 GCF_013386655.1 Pseudomonas sp. K5002
GCCGAGCAAGGTGCTGGCCAAGGCCGATCCGGATCCACGGCTGCTGCTGACGACCCAACTGGCGCCGGAGTTGGAAGGTGTCAGCCATGAGCTGATGATGATTTCGGCTTACTTCGTGCCCGGGCAGCCCGGGCTGGTGTACCTGACCGGGCGTGCGGACGCTGGCGTATCGGTAAGCCTGCTGACCAATTCCCTGGAAGCCACCGACGTACCGGCCGTGCACGGCGGTTATGCGCCCTATCGCAAGGCGCTGCTGGAACACGGGGTGAAGCTATACGAGTTGCGCCGCCAGCCGGGAGACGGTGGCGGCAGCGGACCTCATCTGTTCCGCAAAGGTACATTCCACGGTTCGGATTCCAGCCTGCACAGCAAGGCGATCATCTTTGATCGGGAGAAATCCTTCATCGGCTCATTCAACTTCGACCCGCGCTCGGTGCTGTGGAACACCGAAGTCGGGGTGCTGGTGGACAGTCCCGAACTGGCGGAACACGTGCGCAACCTGGCACTGGAGGGCATGGCGCCCCCGTTGAGCTACCAGGCGAAGCTGCAGGATGGCCAGGTGGTATGGGTGACCGAAGACAACGGCCAACTGCACACCCTGACCCGCGAACCCGGCAGTTGGTGGCGCCGGTTCAATGCCTGGTTTGCTACATCCGTCGGGCTGGAACGCATGCTTTAAGAACAGCGACGGGACCTGTGGGAGCTGGCTTGC
>NZ_JACARK010000636.1:740-7766 GCF_013386655.1 Pseudomonas sp. K5002
CCCGGCTCCCACAGGTGATCGCATTTCAAGTTCAGGCGGGTTGTGCGGCGCCGAACGCACCTTGGCGCAGCAACAGGATCACCAACCCCAACGCCCCCGCCGCCATCAACAACGGCAACGCATGCCCGCTGATCCACTGGCTGCCGGCACCGGCCACCAGCGGGCCGATCAGGCAGCCAATGCCCCACAGCTGCGCGATATGCGCATTGGCGCGCACCAGCGCGTCGTCGCGGTAGCGCTCGCCAATCAGGATCAGCGACAGGGTGAACAACCCGCCGGCGCTGGCCCCGAACAGCACCCACACCGGCCAGACCATCAGCGTATCGAGCAACAGCGGAATCGCCAGGCTCGTCACCAGCAGCATCAGCGCGCAGCCGAGAAACAGCGTGCGCCGAGGCAGGTAGTCCGCCAGCGCGCCAATCGGCAGTTGCAGCAACGCATCACCGACCACCACCGTGCTGACCATCGCCAGAGCAATCTCGGCGGTGAAACCCTGTTGCAGGCAATACACCGGCAACAACGTAAGAATCATCGCCTCGAATGCGGCGAACAACGCCACCGCCCAGGCAATCGCCGGCAAGCCCTGGCAGAAGCGCAGCAGGTCGCCAAAGGTCACGCTGAAAGACTCGGCAGTCGGCGCACCGGAACGGCCCAGCAGCAGGATCGGCGAGCACGTCAGCAGGCCGACACCCACCCAGAAGCCAATATCGTTGTCCGTACCCAGCGCGCCCAGCAGCAACGGGCCCGACAGCTGGCTCAAGGCATAGCTGCAGCCATACAGCGCCACCAGACGGCCGCGCCAGCGTTCGATCACCAGTTGGTTGATCCAGCTTTCGCCGAGGATAAACACGATGGTCAGGATCACCCCGATCATCAGCCGCAACACCAGCCATACCGGGTAGCTGGGCAATACCGCCAGCAAGCCGATGGAAATCGCCCCCGCCCACAGGCACAGGCGCATCAGGTTCGCCGTGCCCAGGCGTGAGGCCAAGCCACTGGAGACCTTGGCACCCAGCAGCACTCCAAAGGCCGGCATCGCCGCCATCACGCCGATGGCGAAGCTGCCGTAGCCCCAGCTTTCCAGGCGCAGGGACACCAGCGGCATGCTCACGCCCAAGGCCAGGCCCACGCTCAAGACCGACGCCAACACGGCGAAATAGGTCGCCCAACGCATTTCCACGCTCCTGTGGATTACTTGGAGATCATACAAAACAGTGTGGGAGCGGGCTTGCTCGCGAATGCGGTGTACCAGTCAATACATCAGCGACTGTGATACCTCATTCGCGAGCAAGCCCGCTCCCACATTTTTTACAGCGGTGTTCCTGGAGGCTTACAACTTGATCCAGGTCGCCTTCAGCTCGGTGTACTTGTCGAACGCGTGCAGCGACTTGTCGCGGCCGTTACCCGACTGCTTGAAACCACCGAACGGTGCGGTCATGTCGCCGCCATCGTACTGGTTGACCCATACGCTGCCGGCACGCAGGGCCTTGGCAGTCAGGTGCGCCTTGGAGATGTTCGACGTCCACACCGCAGCGGCCAGGCCGTATTGGGTGTCGTTGGCGATCGCAATGGCTTCTTCCACGCTGTCGAAGGCAATCACCGACAGCACCGGGCCGAAGATTTCTTCCTGGGCGATCTTCATGGCGTTGGTCACGCCGTCGAAAATCGTCGGCTCGACATAGGTGCCACCGCTTTCCTGCAGCGTGCGCTTGCCGCCGGCCACCAGCTTGGCGCCATCGGCATGCCCGGCTTCGATGTACGACAGCACGGTGTTCATCTGCTGGGTATCCACCAGCGCACCGACCGTGGTGGCCGGGTCGAGCGGGTTGCCCGGCTTCCAGGCCTTGAGGGCCTCGATCACCAGCGGCAGGAATTTATCCTTGATCGAACGCTCCACCAGCAGGCGCGAACCGGCGGTGCACACTTCGCCCTGGTTGAAGGCGATGGCGCCAGCCGCGGATTCGGCGGCGGCTTGCAGGTCCGGGGCATCGGCAAACACGATGTTCGGGCTCTTGCCGCCAGCTTCCAGCCAGACGCGCTTCATGTTCGACTCGCCGGAGCGAATCAGCAGTTGCTTGGCGATCTTGGTGGAACCGGTGAACACCAGGGTGTCGACGTCCATGTGCAGCGCCAGGGCGTTACCCACGGTGTGGCCATAACCCGGGAGAACGTTGAACACGCCTTTCGGGATGCCGGCTTCAACCGCGAGGGCAGCGATGCGGATGGCAGTCAGCGGTGATTTTTCAGACGGCTTGAGGATCACCGAGTTACCGGTGGACAACGCCGGCCCGAGTTTCCAGCAGGCCATCATCAGCGGGAAGTTCCACGGCACGATGGCCGCAACAACGCCGACGGGCTCACGGGTCACCAGGCCAAGCTGGTCGTGAGGGGTGGCTGCGACTTCATCGTAGATCTTGTCGATGGCCTCGCCGCTCCAGCTCAGCGCTTGCGCCGCGCCTGGGACGTCGATGTTCAGGGAGTCGCTGATCGGCTTGCCCATGTCCAGGGTTTCAAGCAGTGCCAGCTCTTCGGCGTTGGCCTTGAGCAGGCCGGCGAAACGGATCATGGTGGCTTTGCGCTTGGCTGGCGCCAGGCGCGACCAGGCACCGGAATTGAACGTGGCACGGGCGTTTTCTACGGCACGCTGGGCGTCGGCGACGTCACAGCTGGCAACGGTTGCCAGCAGGCGGCCATCGACTGGGCTCAGGCATTCGAACGTGTCGCCGGAAACGGCGGCGGTGTATTCGCCATTGATGTAGGCGCGGCCTTCGATCTTCAGATCCTTGGCGCGTTGTTCCCAGTCGGCACGGGTCAGGGTGGTCATGCGAGTGTCCTCCTCTTATTGAATACAAGGGCCGGGCGATGTACCCAGGCACCTTCGAAGAATTCTTGCCCGGCCAGCCAGCTGTTCGGCTCAAGGCAGCTGCCACCCTAAACCAGCGGCGATGGATGTTTCAATATATTTGACATAACGGCAGCAAACGCCCTTGCGATGTTCATTTTAATAAACATAGACTTTGAGCTCTCCAACCGCAGGCCAGACGGGACACGCCCATGAACATCCAGAATATCGTCGACTTCAGCCAGGCCAGGACCGAGCCAGATCGCTACCGTCCGGCTGCGGAGAAAATCCTCAAGGGCGACCCGGAGCAAACCGTCTACAACCACTACAACAGTCCGTGCGGCCAGATGAGCGCCGGGGTCTGGGAAGGTGAAGTCGGACAGTGGAAGGTCAACTACACCGAGCATGAGTATTGCGAGATCGTGCAGGGTGTTTCGGTGTTGCGCGATGCCGACGGCAACGCCAAGACCTTGCGGGCCGGTGATCGCTTCGTCATTCCGGCCGGCTTCAGCGGCACCTGGGAAGTGCTGGAACCCTGCCGCAAGATCTACGTGGTGTTCGAAGAAAAGGCCTGATCATTTAACAGGCACAAAAAAAAGCCCGCATCGTGAGATACGGGCTTTTTTTCACAAGAAAGAAAACCAATTACTTGATTTTGCCTTCTTTGTAGATCACGTGCTTGCGAACGCGCGGGTCGAACATTTTCTTTTCGAGCTTGTCCGGGGTAGTACGCTTGTTCTTGTCGGTAGTGTAGAAGTGACCAGTACCGGCGCTAGAGATCATTCGAATCAATTCACGCATGATTTAGCTCCTTAGATTTTGCCGTCGCGGCGCAGTTCGGCCAGCACGACAGTGATGCCGCGCTTGTCGATAACACGCATGCCTTTGGCAGATACGCGCAGACGAACAAAACGTTTCTCTTCTTCAACCCAAAAGCGGTGATGCTGCAGGTTTGGCAGGAAACGACGACGGGTTTTGTTGTTTGCGTGGGAAATGTTATTCCCAGTCACCGGACCCTTACCGGTAACTTGACAGACTCTCGACATGCCTCAGCCCTCTAAAACCACATGCCCAACCCGGCATGGGTTGGCCGCTTAATCTCTCAGTCATTTGGCGCCAGGCGCCGCGTTTCTTTAGGGTCTTACCGGCTACACCTACTAGCGAAGGAACCGGGCCCCTAGAAAAGAGCGCTGCTTTATACCAGAAAGACCCCAGTGCAACAACAGGCCGTGTACTTTTATACGCGTAAATCCAGGCCATGGACGCCTGAACCGTTGCCAGGGTGGGCCGCTATAGAAGCTAACCGCTCGTCGCACAGAATGATTTACAGCGCCCGCGCGCACTGCAAAGTGCTCGGCAAAACGACCTGAGGCGCCATCAAAACAGTATTTGCGGCAAAAGCACAGGCAAAAATGGGCTAGTCATTTGTCAATCAGCCCACTACGGTAGGACTTTTCCAGACTGCACTCGCAGATGGGCCTTCGATCTGCAAAGGAAACCGAATATGCGCCTCGCTGCCCTACCGCTATTGCTAGCCCCTCTTTTTATTGCTGCACACGCCCAGGCGGCCACTACCCTGAGCGTCTGCACCGAAGCCAGCCCCGAAGGCTTCGACGTGGTGCAATACAACTCGCTGACCACCACCAACGCCTCGGCAGACGTATTGATGAACCGCCTGGTGGACTTCGACGCCACCAGCGGCAAGCTGGTCCCGAGCCTCGCGGACAGCTGGGAAGTGTCGCCGGACGGCCTCACCTACACCTTCAAGCTGCACCCGGACGTTAAATTCCACCGTACCGACTACTTCACGCCAAGCCGCAGCCTGACCGCCGAAGACGTGCGCTTCAGCTTCGAGCGCATGCTCGACCCGGCCAACCCCTGGCACAAGATCGCCCAGAGCGGCTTCCCCCACGCCCAGTCGCTGCAGTTGCCCACGCTGATCAAGAAGATCGACGCCCTCGACCCGCTGACCGTGCGCTTCACCCTGGACCACGCCGATTCGACCTTCCTCGCCGCCTTGAGCATGGGCTTTGCCTCGATCTACCCGGCGGAATATGCCGACAAACTGCTCAAGGCCGGCACCCCGGAGAAGCTCAACAGCCAGCCTATCGGCACCGGGCCGTTCATTTTCGGGCGTTTCCAGAAGGACGCGACGATTCGCTACAAGGCCAACCCGGATTACTTCGCCGGCAAGCCTGCGGTGGATAACCTGATCTTTGCGATCACCCCGGACGCCAACGTGCGCCTGCAGAGACTGCGTCGCGACGAGTGCCAGATCGCCTTGTCGCCCAAGCCCCTGGATATCGATGCCGCCCAGAAAGACGCCGATCTGAAGATCGAGAAAACCGCGGCCTTCATGACCGCGTTTGTCGCCATCAACAGCCAGCATCCGCCACTGGACAAGCCGGAAGTTCGCCAGGCGATCAACCTGGCCTTCGACAAGGCCAGCTATCTGAAGGCCGTATTCGAAGGCACCGCCGAAGCCGCCAACGGCCCTTACCCGCCCAATACCTGGAGCTATGCCAAGGACCTGCCGGGCTATCCGCAGGACATTGCCAAGGCCAAGCAACTGCTGGATCGCGCCGGGCTCAAGGATGGCTTCAAGACCACGATCTGGACCCGGCCGTCGGGCAGCCTGCTGAACCCCAACCCCAGCCTGGGCGCACAACTGCTGCAGGCGGACCTGGCCAAGGTCGGCATCCAGGCTGAAATCCGTGTGATCGAGTGGGGCGAACTGATCCGCCGCGCCAAGGCCGGCGAGCACGACTTGCTGTTCATGGGCTGGGCCGGTGACAACGGCGACCCGGATAACTTCCTGACGCCGCAGTTCTCCTGCGCGGCCGTGAAGTCCGGGACCAACTTCGCCCGCTACTGCGACCCGGCGCTGGACAAGCTGATCAGCGCCGGCAAGACCACCAGCGAACAAGGCGTGCGCAGCAAGCTGTACCAGCAGGCCCAGGCGCAGATCCAGCAACAGGCGCTCTGGCTGCCACTGGCGCACCCGACCGCGTTTGCGCTGACCCGCAAGAATGTCGAGGGGTATCAGGTGAGCCCGTTCGGGCGCCAGGATTACTCCAAGGTCAGCGTCAAGCCCTGACCCCTGCCAGGGGCTGGCATGCCAGCCCCTACATCCACCCAAATTCCGCCATCGACAGCGGGTCACCCTCCCCCACAATGATGTGGTCCAGCACACGCACGTCCACCATCTCCAGCGCCTTTTGCAGCACCTTGGTCAATTTTCGATCAGCGATGCTGGGCTCGGGGCTGCCGGAAGGATGGTTGTGGCACAGGATCAGCGCCGCGGCGTTGTAGTCCAGCGCGCGCTTCACCACTTGTCGCGGGTAGACGATGGCGTTGTCGATGGTGCCTTGAAACAGCTTTTCGAAACCCAGCACTCGATGCTTGGCGTCGAGAAACAGGCAGCCGAATATCTCGTGAGGCTCGTGGCGCAGCAGTGCCTTGAGGTAGTCGCGCACGGCCTCCGGGCTTTCCAGCACCGAATCGTTGCGCAGGCGTTCAGCCAAATGGCGGCGCGCCATCTCCAGTACGGCTTGAAGCTGGGCGAACTTCGCCGGCCCCAACCCCAAATGCTGGCTGAACACCGGCTGCCTCGCCTCCATCAGCGCCCGAAGGCTGCCAAATTGCGCCAGCAGATGGCGCGCCAGGTCCACGGCACTCCTGCCTGACACCCCGGTGCGCAGGAAAATCGCCAGCAATTCCGCGTCGGAAAGGTTCTCCGCTCCCAGCTCCAACAGCTTCTCCCGCGGACGCTCTGCCGCAGGCCAATCGCGAATACTCATGGCACCTCCGTGTGCATGTGCGCCGCTGTTGCATGGCGGACGCTGTGGTATCTTAGGCCATCTTTTTGCGTGCGATTTCACCTGGGGAGGGGGCATCGCAACGCCATCACTGAACTGGAAAGGCAAGCCAATGCAGCGTCTGTATCGGAAACGCATCGTTCTCGGCGTCGGCGGCGGCATTGCCGCCTACAAGAGCGCAGAGCTGGTTCGCAGGCTTCTCGACCAAGGCGCCGAAGTGCGCGTGGTCATGACCCGTGGCGGCAGTGAATTCATCACCCCGTTGACCATGCAGGCCTTGTCCGGCCACCCGGTTCACCTCGACCTGCTGGACCCTGCGGCCGAAGCCGCCATGGGCCACATCGAGCTGGCCAAGTGGGCCGACCT
>NZ_JACARK010000637.1:0-2844 GCF_013386655.1 Pseudomonas sp. K5002
CGCCGCCTGACCCGCCGCGCCCTGAGTGACACCATCGAAATCGTCGGCACCTTCTGGTACCTGCCGGCGTTGCTGCTGGTGGGCATCTCGCTGTTCGCCACCTTCGTCTCCGCCGGCGACACCAGCACCGCCCTGCGCCAGTCGTTGTTGTGCACGGTGTTGTTGGTGCTGTGCATGGTGATCAACGGCCTGGTGCGCCGTCATTCACTCAAGCCGCAGCGCGGGCACAAGCGCCATGCGCTGTACTCCGAGCGCCTGAAAAGCTTCGTCTACACCCTCGCCCACCTGGTGGTGTGGCTGGTGTTTATCGAACTCGGCCTGCGGGTCTGGGGCCTGTCGCTGATCCGTTTTACCGAAGGCGACGGGCATGAAATCAGCGTCAAGCTGTTCGGCCTTGCCGGCACATTGCTGTTTGCCTGGCTGATCTGGATCCTCAGCGACACCGCGATCCACCACGCCCTCACCCGCTCGCGCAAAGGCCTGGCCAACGCGCGTGCGCAAACGATGATGCCGTTGATTCGCAACGTGCTGTTCGTGACCATCTTCATCATTGCCGCCATCGTCGCCCTGGCGAACATGGGCATGAACGTCACGCCGCTGCTGGCGGGTGCCGGTGTGATCGGCCTGGCCATCGGTTTTGGTGCACAGTCGCTGGTGGCGGATTTGATCACCGGCCTGTTCATCATTATCGAAGACTCCCTGGCAATTGATGACTACGTGGATGTCGGCGGCCACCTGGGGACGGTCGAAGGGTTGACCATCCGTACCGTGCGCCTGCGGGACATCGACGGCATCGTGCATACGATCCCGTTCAGTGAAATCAAAAGCATCAAGAACTACTCCCGGGAGTTCGGCTACGCGATCTTCCGGGTGGCGATTCCCTACAACATGGAAATCGACGACGCCATCAAGCTGATGCGCGACGTCGGGCAGAAGATGCGCAACGACCCGTTGCAGCGGCGCAATATCTGGTCGCCGCTGGAGATTCAGGGTGTAGAAAGTTTCGAGTCCGGCAGTGCGATTCTTCGCGCCCGCTTCAAGACCGCGCCGATCAAGCAGTGGGAGGTTTCGCGGGCGTTCAACCTGTCGCTCAAGCGTCACCTCGATGAAGCCGGGCTGGACCTGGCCACCCCACGCTTGAGCGTGCAAGTGGTGACAGCGGCGGGAGGCGTGCAAGAGAAAGAATAAGCGCTGCCCGGACGACGTCAGGATCAACAACAATAATCATGGAGAGTCCTTATGCGTTTGACCGGTCTTACACACCAATGGGTATTCGGCCTGCTGTGCGGTGTCGCCAGCAGCGCGGTCATCGCCGCCAGCAGCGGCCAGGACAGTGCCCGCGAAGAAATCGCCGCCCAGGCGAAAGTGCTGGAACCGGCCCTGCTGGAAACCCGGCGCGACATCCACGCCCATCCTGAACTGGGCAACACCGAAAAGCGCACCGCAGAACTGGTGGCCAAGCAATTGCGGGAGATGGGGCTTGAGGTCAAGACCGGCGTCGCCCGCACCGGCGTGGTCGCAATCCTCAAAGGCGCCCTGCCCGGCCCGACCGTTGCCTTGCGCGCCGACATGGATGCGCTGCCGGTCAAAGAAGTGTCCGACCTGCCCTTTGCCTCGAAGGCCAAGGGGGTGTACCTCGATAAAGAAGTCGACGTGATGCACGCCTGCGGCCACGACGCCCACACCGCCATCCTGCTGAGTACAGCGAAAATTCTGACCGGCATGCGCGATCGTCTGCCGGGCACCGTGGTGTTTTATTTCCAGCCGGCTGAAGAAGGCCCGAGCGACTTTATCCCCGATGGCAAGAACACTTGGGGCGCGAAGATGATGGTGCAGGAAGGGGTGATGAAATCGCCCAAGCCGGATGCGGTGTTTGGGCTGCATGTGTGGGCCGGTGTGCCTGCGGGGCAGATTGCGTATCGGCCGGGGCCTACCCTGGCGAGTTCGGATGACCTGCGGATCAAGATCCTGGGCAAGCAGACCCATGCGGGGCGGCCGTGGGACGGGATTGATCCGATTACTGTCGGGGCGCAGGCCATCGTTGGGTTGCAGACGGTGGTGAGCCGGCGTACCGACATTTCTTCGTTTCCGGCGGTGGTGAGTATTGGCACCATCAACGGAGGGACGCGGTACAACATCATTCCCGAGTCGGTGGACATGAGTGGGACCATTCGCTCCTACGACTATGGCATTCGCCAGAAGCTGCATGCGGATGTGCGGCAGACCGTCGAGAAGATTGCCGAGAGTGGTGGGGCGAAGGCTGAGGTGACGATCATTGAGAAGTACGACCCGACCATCAACAACCCGGCGCTGACCGAAAAGATGCTGCCGAGTTTGCGTTGGGCGGCGAATGGCGACGTAGTGAATGCCCCGTTGGTGGGTGGGGCTGAGGACTTCTCGTTTTATGCCAAGGAAGCGCCGGGGTTGTTTGTGTTTCTGGGGGTGACGCCGAGGGATCAGGACATGAGCAAGGCGGCGCCGAATCATAATCCGGGGTTCTTTGTGGATGAGTCGGCGTTGGTGGTTGGGGTTCGGACGCTGGCTTCGTTGGCGACTGATTATTTGTATGCCAATGCGGCGGATTGAGGGTATATCCGTTATTCAGGTAACGGCCGCCTAGGGTTCCGCTCTTGCCCACCACTCTGCACCTCGCTCGGGCTTAAGTGTGGTGAAGCAACAGCAAACCCAAAGGCGGACACGATCCAAATGTGGGAGCGGGCTTGCTCGCGAAGGGCGTTAACGATGACGTGGGTATCCTGACTCAACGCGGCGCCCTCAGGTTTTTCGCGAGCAAGCCCGCTCCTACCGGACGCAGGTTTTACCACAACAACAATAAAAAGGAGC
>NZ_JACARK010000638.1:0-3303 GCF_013386655.1 Pseudomonas sp. K5002
CGGTCGGCGTCGTCGGGCTTGGCGGCCACCAGGGCGCGGGTGCGCTGCACCGCTTCAGCGGTCTGGCCGGCGTCCGCCTGGGTCAGGGCCAGGCCGAGTTGCAGGTCCGGGTTATTCGGCTCGCGCAGCAACGCCTGGCGATACACGGCAATCGCCGGTTCCCAACGCTGCTGGTTGCGATAGGTGCGGGCGACGGTGGCCAGCGCCTGGGTGGTGAGGGTGCGTGAGCGGCCCTGGGCCTCGTAGACCGTCAGCACCTCGGCGTCCTGGCGCGCCCAGCTGGCAATCAACAGGTGATCGCTGACCTGCCCCGGCGTCTGGCGCTCGGCGGGCATTTGGCGCAACAGGTTGAGGGCCGGACCATAGTTGCCACTGCGGGCCTGGTTGATCAGCGAATCATAGGCCGCATCGGCCGATGCCACGACGGGCCAGAGCAGTTGGCTGCACAGGGCCAGGCGGATAAACGGATGAATATTACGCGACATGTCGTCAGCTTCCTCACCAGGGAAAGCTGTAGCGATAAGTTCACCTGCACGACACTCCAGGCGGCCGGCATCTGATGACGCGGCCAAGCTTTCCCGGGGCGCAATATCCTTGAGGGGGGTACAAAAAAGGCCAATTCAGAACAATTGTTCAGAATTGGCCTACATCATTTTGAGCCGAGTCTTATTGAGCGCCGCTGACCGCGCCGAACTTGCCCAGCACAAAACCAATGAATTGCTCGACGGTCATTTTCTGGCCGTTGAAGGTCACTTCATTGTTGGCGTAGTGCAGCTTGGACACGATATCGGTACCCACCAGGGTCGCCAGTTGAGTACCCACGGCCATGCCGCTGATCATCTCGCTGGCCATCTGGGATTGCTGCTCGATGGCTTTCGGGTCGGTCACACCACCGATCTGCGCCTGCAGGCCGGCAACGTCCTGGATCATCGGCTTGGACAGGGTCAGGTTGGCGTCCAGCAGCGCAACGATTTGCTTGCCCAGTTCAACCGGCGGCAGGTCCATGCTCGACGGCTTGGCGAAGTCCGCCACCAGGTTGAAGCGGCTCTCGCCATTGGTGGTTTTCAGCGACAGGTTTTCTACCGCCACTTGCGGCTTGGCAGCCAGCAGTTGGTCGACGTTGGCCTGGGCCAGGGTCTGCTCGGCTTCGGTCAGTTGCAACTCAGGCACGGGCTGGCCAGCAGCGGCAGCGGCCTGGGCCGGCTGTACTTTTTCCTGGTAGAGCTTGGTCAGTACCAGCATCGACGGGATGTCGACGTTCTTCATGCTGACGGCCATGGCCGCCGAACCCACTGGCTTGCCCTGGTAACCGATCTCGTCGATCTTGTAGTCGACGCGGCCGGCCAGGTTGTTGTCCTTGGTTTCGCTGCTGTCTTTCTGCTCAAAGTTCTTGAGAGTCAGCACTGCTTGCTGCGGGCCGAAGGTGACCTTGGTGTTGGTCAGCTCGACGGTGTTTTGCCCGGTGTAGAAACCGAAGGTGGTTTTTTCCAGGTTGCTGGCGATGGTCAGGCCGCTCAGCTCCGCATCCAGCTTGGCGTTGTTGGCATCGACAACCGAGACCTTGAGGCTGTCCATGTAGCCGCTGGCCTTGACCTTCTTGCCTTCGGCGGTGGAGTCGAAGTCGAGGTTGGCGCCGGAGAAGCTCACGGCCGACTTGTCGTCCTTGAGTTCCAGGGGCAGCAGTTCAACGTTGCCGGTCACCGAGCGGTCATAGCCGATGTTGGCCACGCCTTTGAGGGGCGACACGTCCTTGCTGGCAGCGAACCATTTTTCGGTGGTGGGGTTTTTCTCGAGTTCGTAGTGACTGGTGGCCATGACCGGCAGCCACTTCAGCGACACCAGGCGCGAGAACGGCAGCGGGCCGTGTTCGATATGGTCGACGAACAGCAGTTCGGTGTCCTGATGATTTTCGCCGAACACCGCGCCCTGGGCCTTGAGGCGATAGTGGGCGGTGCTGCTGAACAGCTGACGGTCGAGGGAGACCAGTTCGAGGGTCACAGTGCCGTCGACACCGGCCATGGAGGTCTGCAGTTCCTTGTTGGCGTCCTGGATGGCGGTTTGCAGCACCGGCTCCAGTTGCTTGCCGGTGTACCAGGCACCGCCTGCGCTGATTGCACCAATGGCGACGACGATACCCAAGAGAACGACTGCTGGCTTATTCATGTAGTGACCTGATCAAATCCTGTGAAGTGGGCTGTCTTCCCTGAACCCCGAAGGGTGTCGGCTCAAGCCCGCCGAAATCCGGGGAAGATTAGCATTGGCTGGCGTATGCAGCCCAATTTTTCAATAGGCGCAGACTTCAGCGCTGAACGGTAAAGTGCCTTCGCGAGCAAGCCCGCTCCCACATTCGAGTGAGTTCCATCTTTGGAATGCAGTCGAGTGTGGGAGCGGGCTTGCTCGCGAAGGCGTCAGTACAGACACCACAGATTTCAGGAATACTCGGTTTCGATCTCATCGAGTTGATGGTCAAAGCTCTTCAGCCGTGCCGTCCACGTATACACCAGCACCTCAAACTCACGGTGAATCACCGCATTGCCCGGCGTATCCGACTTGGGATCATAAAAATCCAGCTGGTAACGCTCCCGCGCCATCGCAGTGGCCACATCGGATAATTCCCGGGCGTTATTCAGCCAATGCCGTCCGTCGGCGACTTGCCGATCAAGCATCACGCATTGTTTTTTCAGGGCTTCGAGGCTTTTTTCCAGCGGTGTGCCGGTCAGTTCGCCCATGACTTCCTGGAAGGTGCGCCCCGGCTGCCAGTAGCTGCCCCAGAAGTAGCGGTCGAACACCGTCTCGACCCGGCGCAGGGCAACCTTGGTATCCCAGATCGCCACGCGGGTCTTGCCTTGTTCGAGCAGTCTTCGCTTGATTCGCTGGCCCTGGTAGGAGGCCCAGGCCACCACGCCGATGGACAGCACCGCGATCAGCGCGCTGGCGCTGTCGAGGAACACCATGGCCTTGTCGATTTGATGGGCCAGCATGATGCCGTAGAAGTAAGTCGCCGATAGCAACACCAGTGCGAAGAACACGCACCAGAAAGCGGGAGCATAAGGGTTTTTCATTATTGGAATCCCCATGAGCAAACGCGAGCAGTGACCAGCGGACCATCACGTAAGTCCGCCTGTCAAAGCATAGCAATCAGCTCAGGGTTTGCTGGCTTGTGTGGCTTGCGTTCGTCCACTTTCCCAGCCGCCGCCCAGGGCCAGGAACAAATCGATCTGGCTCATGGCAACCTGGGTGTTCGCCGCGGCCAGTTGCGCCCGCACGTCGGTGTAGGTACGCGTGGCTTGCAGGTCGGCCAGG
>NZ_JACARK010000639.1:0-3986 GCF_013386655.1 Pseudomonas sp. K5002
CCTAAATAACGGATATGTACTCAACCCCAATCAAGAATAAGCCACCCGAGCAGCCCCAACCCCAAGCCCCTCCCGAAACGCCAAATAATGCTTCAACACCTGCACCGGCGCCTCAATCTGCGGGTAGTGCCCAATATTCGCCAGCAACACCGTATCCGCGTGCGGCACCAGCTCACGATAACGCTGAACCATATGCCCCCCGGAAATCGGATCAACCTCCCCATCGATCACCCGCAACGGCACCTCCCCCCGCTGCATGGCCGCCACCCAGCGATCCCGCTGCCGCCGACGCTGAGGAATATACGCAATCAACTTGTGCAAAATCCGCGGCCCATCCTGGCTCTCGATCAAGCTCCAGAAATCATCCAGCGCACTCTCACTGGGCCGAGTCGCCGGCCCGAAAATCTGCCCAAAACTGTTAGCCAGGGCATTACGCCCAAACGCCCGCCCGATCATCCAACCCAATGGGCTCAGCAACAGCTTCTGCACCAACGCCGGACGATGCGTCTCCGGAAACAACCCACCGTTGAGAAACACACAACTGCCCATCCGAAACCGGCCTTCGTAATGCCGCGCCAACAACTCCTGCGCAACACTGTCACCGTAATCATGGGCCAGCACATGCACCGGCTGCTGCACCCAAAGATGCTCCAGCAACGCCTGTTGCAAGTCCGCCTGCTCCAGCAGGCAATAGGTGTGGTCCAGCGGCTTGGCCGAATCGCCAAACCCCAGCATGTCGCAGGCAATCACTTGATAGCGCTGGGCCAACGGCTGCCAGAGGTAATGCCAATCCCAACTGGCCGTGGGAAAACCATGGATCAGCAGCAACGGCTCGCCCTGCCCCGCCACCCAGTACCGAATGGTGCGGCCGCGAAACTCAAAGCTCTGGGCACGCTGGCGCCAGATGCGCAGCGGGATCTCGGCGAGTGGCATCAGCTTTTATACCCGGGGTCGAGTGCATCGAGTTTGCGCAGCAACGCCGGCCACGCCAGCGCGCCGCCCATGCCCTGAGCGCTTTTGGTGACCCCGGCGATCATCGCCCGGGCACCGGCCAATATCTGCGGCGCAATGCTGATCAGTTCAGCGCCACCGTTCTGCGCCATCACCTGGATATCGCAGGTGCGCTGGAAGATGAACATCATCAGGAACGTATCGGCGATGCTCCCACCACAAGTCAGCAAACCGTGGTTGTGCAGCATCAGGAAATTGTTTTCGCCAAGGTCGGCCTGCAAGCGGGCCTTTTCCTCGTGGTTCAGCGCGACACCTTCGTAGGCGTGATAGGCCAGGCTGGACAGCACGAACAACGATTGCTGGCTGATGGGCAGCACGCCCTGTTTCTGCGCGGAGACGGCAATGCCGGAAGCGGTGTGGGTGTGCAGCACGCAGACCACATCGTGCCGTACTTCGTGCACCGCACTGTGAATGGTGTACCCGGCAGGGTTGACCTCGTAGGGACTGTCCATCAGCTTGTTGCCGGCCTGATCGACCTTCACCAGGCTCGACGCGGTGATCTCGTGGAACATCAGCCCATAAGGGTTGATCAGGAAGTCTTCGGTGCCCGGCACCTTGGCCGAGATGTGGGTGAAAATCAGGTCGTCCCAACCATGCATCGCCACCAGGCGATAGCACGCGGCGAGGTCGACGCGGGCCTGCCATTCGGCCGCGCTGACCTGGTCTTTTACACTGTGTGTCGATTGAACAGTGGCTAGGCTCACGGCAATGACCTCCTTGGCGCGCTTATTATTGTTTTTTTGAGTGAAGAAGCAGTCTAGTCAGACCTCGAGGCCGCCGTAGTTGCATTGGCAGCCAGCTTGATGACCGAACGGGTCAGTCCTGAGGATAGTTCGATTTTGTTCTGCGCGTGTCAGAGAAGCGACGCCAATAAAGGCGCGGCGAACAGGTTGAGCAAGCCGGTCAGCACCATTACCAGGCCCGCCACGGAGCCTTCCTCACCGCCCACCTCATGAGCCCGGCTGACACCGGCGCCATGAGCGCCCACGCCAAACAATGCGCCACGGGCCAATGGCGTGCGCAACGGCAACCACTTGAGCAGTACGCCGCCGAGCATGGCGCCAAACACCCCGGTGAACATCACGAACACCGCCGTCAGTTCCGGCACGCCGCCCAGGTCGGAAGACACCGGCATGGCGAACGGGGTGGTGATCGAACGGGGCACCAACGACATCGTCACCGAGCTGTCGAGAGCGAGGGCCTTGGCCAGGCCATACGAAGTGGCGATGGACGCCGCGCTGCCCGCGACCATCCCCAGCAATAACGCTGACCAGTGGCGCACCAGCAATTGGCGCTGTTGCCAGATCGGAATCGCGAACGCCACGGTCACCGGGCCCAGCACCAGCATCAGCCAGTGGGTGTCTGTGGCGTATTCGGCATAGGCGGTTTTCATCGGCACGGCCACCGCCAGCAGCAGCGCCGGCACCAGGATCAGCGGCGACAGTAGGTAGCGCCCGGTGCGCCGGTAGATCCACCGGCTGAAGCCGTAGGCACCGAGGGTCAGTGCCAGCCAGAACATCGGCATCAGCTCAAGCTTCATGGCGCAGCTTCCAGCGGCAGACGAATTCCACGGTAAACGCAGTCACCAGCATCACCGACAAGGTGCTGAAGCCGATGACCAACATGATCCGCCAGCCGTCGTGCTTTACCAGGCCGCCGTAGTCCAAGAGGCTCATCAACGCAGGAATGAAGAACAGCAGCATCTCGGCCATCAGTACACCGGCGCCCAGTTGCAGAGCCGCCGGTTTTACCAGGCCGGTGGCGAAGGTCAGCAACAACAGGCCCAGGCCGACCACACCACCGGGAATAGGCCAGCTCAGCCAGGCCGCCAGTTGGCAGCCCAGAAAGTAAATGGCCAGCAGGATGATCAGTTCAGCCAGCAACCGACCGACGAATTTGAAGGTGAAACGTTTCATGAGCTTTGGGTCCTCCCAGGGCACTCATTTTAAAGAGGCGCCTGGCATCCCCACAGCGAATTGTTAGACTGCAATCTATTCCAAACTGGAATCAGGCGAATGGAATTCAAACAGCTGCGCAGCTTTGTCGAAGTGATCCACCGGGGCGGTTTTACCCAAGCCGGCAAAACCCTGCACATCAGCCAGTCCGCGGTCAGCAAGCAGGTGGCGCAATTGGAACAAAGCCTGGGCACGCCGCTGCTGGATCGCCTGGGTTCGCAGATTCGCCTGACGGCGGCTGGCCAAGTGGTGTTGCAGCGGGCAGAAGCGATGCTGCGCCAGCAAGCCGAACTGCTCAGTGAGCTGGACGACTTGAATCAACTGACCCGTGGCGAACTGCGCATGGGCTTGCCGCAGTTGGGCGGTGACACGTTGTTTGCCGGCTTGTTTGCCGAATACCGACGGCGTTATCCGAATGTCACCATTCAATTGCTGGAAGGCGGCAGCCGCAGTATCGAGCAGGCGATTTTGAGTGGAGAACTGGAGGTGGGCGGCAGCCTGATGCCCAGCGATCCGGCATTCGCCTGGCAGGCATTCTGCGATGAGCCGCTGGACGCCCTTCTGCCCATGGACCATCCGTTGGCCGATAACGCGCACATCCGCTTGGAAGAACTGGCTGATACGCCGTTCCTGATGTACCAGCGCAGTTTTGTGTTGAACGACCGCCTGCTCCAGGCCTGTCAGCAACTGGGCTTTACCCCGAAAGAAAGCGGGCGCAGCGGCCAGGCGGATTTCCTCGCGGCCCTGGTGGCCGCCGGCCAAGGCGTGGTGTTGCTGCCCAGCGTAGTAGCCCGGGGCCTGGTGCGGCCCGGGGTGGTGCGCCTGACGCTCAAGGCGCCGGACTACCTGCGCTGGGACATTGCCTTTATCTGGCGTGAGGGCGCCTATCTGTCGAAAGCCGCCCAGGCCTGGCTGGCGTTGTTGCGCGAGTTTCCGGTCAACCGCGCAGTGCAGTAACCAACTCGGCCAGCCACGGCTCGGCGTCGGCTTCCGGGGTCACGCTTTCGCTGGCGTCCAGGC
>NZ_JACARK010000640.1:0-4996 GCF_013386655.1 Pseudomonas sp. K5002
CCGGCAAGCTCATGCGCTCGGTGCGCGCCGGGTTGGCCGCCAGCATCAGGGTCAATCGCTCATAGGCCAGGCGCGCCGAACTCCACTGTTTCCACACGCCGATCAGCTGGTCGATAGGGCTCAGTACCCGCCCCATCAGGATCGAGCCGGCGATCATCATGCCCGGCGTAATAGCCCCCTGCACCGCCAGCAATGCGCCCAGACCGAGGACCAATGACTGCAACGCCAGGCGTACGCCCTTGGACCAGGCACTGATGGCAGCGGTCTTTTCACTGGCCAGGTTCTGCGCCGCCAGAAACGCCTGGTGCTGGGCAAACCAGCGCGCACGCAGGGTTGCCAGCATGCCCATGGCTTCGATGGCTTCGGCATTGCGCAGGTTGGCCGTGGCCTGCTGGCTGGCGCTGATCGACAGCTGATTGGCCTGAGTCAACGGTGCCTGGCAGATGTGCTGGTTGGCCCACGCCAGCGCCATCAGCATCAGCGCACCGGCCAGCGCCAGGACGCCGAGCCAGGGGTGGAACAGGAAGATCACCAGCAAGTACACCGGAAACCACGGCGCATCAAAAAATGCGAACAGCGCCTGGCCGGTGGCGAACTGGCGCAAGGTCGTCAGGTCGCTCAACGCCTGCCCGGCCGCCTGGGTACCGCCCTTGAGTTGCGCCTCGAACGCGGCGTCGTAAACCCGCTGGTTCAGGCGCATGTCCATCTGTGTGCCAAGGCGGATCACCACCTGGCTGCGCACCCACTCCAGCGCGCCCATCAAGCCGAACAAGCCAAGGATCATCAGCGTCAGCATCAACAGGGTCATCGAGTTGCCGGAGGCCAGCACCCGGTCGTAGACCTGCAACATGTACAGCGCCGGGGCCAGCATCAACAGGTTGATCACTGCCGAAAACAGGCCAATGTTGAGGAAGCCACTTTTATAGGCCGTGAGAGCGGCCAGGGTTTCGTTGCCGGCATGGCGCATCGAGGGAGTCTCATGGGGGAAATCGGGAAGCGCCGCCCGCGTTTGACACGCTGCGCGCCGCTGCGCAGAATTTGCCACCGCCGTCGCCCTGGCCTTCGAAACTCACGGCGACGACGGGGTTTACGCAGCGAATGGGAGAGCGATCTTCCATTCGCTTTTTTCATTGCGCAGCCACATCAGGCAGCGAGTGCCCAGTCCTGTGCAACGTCCTGCACGCCTACCAGGGCGACGTCGGTGGTGGTTGCCGTAGCGTGTGCTGCCAGGCCGGCCGAGATCTCGTCGAAGGTGTTGGCGGTGGACAGGCCGAAGTCGTCCAGCAGGTTGTTGAGCACGGTTTCCAGTGCCGAGGTGTTGCCTTGCATCAGGCTGTAGATCACGTTCTGAACGTCGTTGCCGACGCGGCCTGCACCTTGTGCCGCGCTCAAGTCAAGGCCGTTGAAAGCCACTTTGAACGCATCGAGGGTGAAGTCGCTGCCATTGCCGCCGCCCAGGCCGGTGCCCAGTTGAACGTTATCCAGGTTGCCCCACAGGTAGTGGTTTTCGTTGTGGCTGGCTGGCAGCGCCGGGTTGAATACGTAGTGCAGGCCGTTGCTGGTGTTGCTGTCGGCAATGAACGCGTAGTCGGAATTGTTGGCGCCGTGGGTCGAATACTGGTCGCCGCTCAGGGAGCCGTTGCTGAAGCCGCCGGTGTTGCTGCTGCCGTGACCCGCAGTGTTGAACCCCAGTGCCCAGTCGGTCAGGTAGTCCGAGACGGAGTAAGCACCGAGCGCAGCTTCGTAACTAACAGAAATAGTCATCACTTAACCTCGTTATAAACAACACGATTGATCAGCACGCTCATACAGCGCACTTTTTGCCCACCCTTGGGCAAAACCGTTGGTTGATAAAGTGCCGTGGCACCTTGATCAGAACTTGTATTCGAGCATCCCGCTCAACGTTCGCCCGCGCGCCAGGCTCAGGTTATTGGCGTCCCCCATCGCAACGAAGTAGGCCTCATCGGTGGCGTTTTCCAGCGCCAGGGCGATGTTCAATTGGTCGGTCATCCAGTAGCTGGCGTACAGGTCATAGAGGGTGTACTGGGGCCATAGCGCCTGGTCGATGAAGTCATAACCTTGTGAGTCGAGGTTCTCGCCATTGCCTGAGCTGTAGCGCACGCGGACGCCCATATCGAGTCGCTTTTCCAGGAAGCGCGCGCCCAGGGTCAGCGAGCCGCGATCAGCCGGCATATAGGTGGCGTTGCCCATGATCCGGCCACAGCTTTCCTTGTTGTTGGCGACATCGTCGTCCAGCACCTCATACGTGGTCACCGGGCGCAGGCCGGTCGTGCCGTTTGGCCGGGTGTAGCGTTCATAGCGTGTGGTGGACGGCCCGTTCTTCTTCGCCCCGCCCATGTAATAGTTCTTCGAGCAGAACTCATTACTGCCGATCATGTGGGTGTAACTAAGGTTGGCGTACGCCCGCCCCATGTCGTAGTTGAGCTGGTACTCCACCCCCCGAAAGCGCGTGGGGTTGGTGTTATTGACGTACGCCATCGTGCCGAGAAAACCGCCGACGGAGGTCTCCGGCAAACTGACGCTGTGATTGAGGAAAGAGAAGTTCTCGATCCGGGTATCGAAGTAAGCCACCTTCATGCCCAGGCGGTCGTCACCGAACAGCAGTCCCTCTTTGAATACGTTCACGCCCATTTCCCAGTCCCGCGACTCTTCGGGTTTCAGGAACGGGTTGGGAAACACCCGCTCTGATGAGCTGCCACCGTGAGGACGCCCGGTCATGAAGGTTTCCGTCACCGCCGGCGGGCGCCAGCCCTTGCCCCAGCGGGCGTAGAGTTGCATCCAGTCCAGCCCCGGCTTTATGCCGATACCGAACGTGGGAGAGAACTGACCCTCTTCTCTATCAATGTCGAACACTTCCTCGACACGCTTGGCACCTACCGTGCTGCTGTAGAACCGATCGCGCCGGTAGAGCGTCATCCCGGTGACCCCTTCCAGCCGATAGCGGTCGTACCGCAAGCCCGCATCCAGCGTCAGCCAGTCGCCATATTCGTACTGCAGGTTGTTGAACAGGCTGGCGATGGTGCGTTTGCCACCGGGCGTCCCGCCTTCAACGTAAGGCAACAGGCCGGAAAGGTTAGTGGCCTCGACCTTGTTGGTACTGGGCTTGAACTTGTCTTGATACACCTCCACGCCGTAGTTCCAACTCACATGACCCAACGCATCGAAGTCGAACCGCGATGTGTTGTCGCCCTGTACACCCCAGGTATCGGTCTGAAAATGATCCGTGTAGCCCGCCACATAGTTGCCGGAGGTCAGCGACGCGGTGTTGGGCGCATTGTCCCGGTCCATCTGTGTGGTGACGTAGTAGACCTTGGCCTTGAAATCGATCAGCGGGTTATCCGGCGTGTAGCGATAATCCAGTCCGACGTTCCTGGCATTGAGGTTGTTCTTGCTGACGCGTTGGTAGTACACGCTCTGGTTATCCGGGGCGGTGTAGGCCCACGCGTCATTGCTGTCGCTGTCACTTTCCAGGTAGCTCAGTTGCACCCGTTGGTCATTGGGCAGGTTCAGGCCGAACTTGACGATTTGCGAGCGGGTCACGCTGCCGGTGTCACCGACCTCACTGTTCAGCCAATCGTCGAAGGCCGCAGGCTGGGAGTCACGAGCGCGCAAATGAGTACCCAGTTTCTGGTCGTTGTGAGTACCGGCGCGGTAGTCGCCAAAATGCCGTTCGCTGTACCCCAGCAGCACGTCGCCGCGCTCGTCGCCAAAGGCAAACACACCGCTGCCGTTGAAATAGGTGCCGTTACCCAGTTCACCAATCCCGCTACCGGCACGCAGACGCCCGCCATAGTCCTTGCCATCGGCCAGGAACTCACTGGCCTCCAGGGTCTTGAAGGATGCGATCCCGCCCAACACGGCAGCACCGCCTTGCCCGGACTGGCTGCCCTTGTCGATTTCGATGCTGGAGATGAATTCCGGGTCGATCAACATCGTGCCGTTGCGCTGCTGGTGGCCGTTGACGTTGAAGTTCTGGCGCATGCCGTCGATGTTCATGTTGACCCGGCCGTAGTCCTGCACGCCGCGGATGTTCACCGACAGGCCCGGGTCACGCTGGTTGACGGCGGTGTACACGCCGGCGGTTTCTTCGAGCATGTCGGCGGCGTGGCGTGGTGGGCGTTTGTCGATCTGCTCGCGACTGATCACGGCCACCGAGCGCGGTGTGTCGTACACCCAGTCGCTTGGCTTGCCGTTGGTGTTGCCGGTGATGGTGGTGGTGCCCACGGTCAGCGCACCGTCATGGTCGGCGCCGACGCGAGTCAGCGTCACCTGCCGGTCCCCGGTAAAGCGGTATTCCACCGGTGCACTGCCCACCAATCGGCCGAGGCCTTCCTGGGCGCTGTAACGGCCCTTGAGCGCGGTGCTGGTGAGGCCTTGCAGGCGCGCGCTGTCGAACAACACTTGCAACCCGGCCTGGTCGGCGAACGTCAGTACGGCAAGGCCCAAGGGTTGCGCCGCAATATCAAACGTCAACGTGACAGGCTGTGATTCACCGACTGGCGCCTCGGCGGCCTGCACCTGGCAGGCGGAGGCTAACAGCCCCAGGTGGATGGCAAGGGCCAACCGGCTACCGGTGTTGCGCCCCTTGGTGATTGCAGACATCGACGTTATCCCTTCGCTGACCATTCTTGTTTATGCGAATACTTCTCACTTAACAGGACGTGTCAGGCGTCGGAACTCAGTAAGGTTTTTTTGAAAGTTTTTTCAAAGGGCGTAAACGGGGCCCGGCGACCCCATCAATAGATCAGGCTCAGCCCCGCCAGATCAAAGCGCTGCACCTGTAATTCTTCGGTCAGGGTGCCGAGGGCCGTGTCGAGCATATCGAGGCGGAACACGCCGCTGACTTCACGGGTGCCGAGGTCGGCATTGGTCAGCACCACCTTGCCCGGCCGGTAGCGGTTGAGCTGCTCGATGACCTTGGCCAGCGGCAAGCGGTCGAAGATCAGCACACCGCGACGCCAACTGGTGGCGCGCT
>NZ_JACARK010000641.1:0-4726 GCF_013386655.1 Pseudomonas sp. K5002
CCTCCGCCACCGGCCCGGATTCGGCGTTGGCCAGCGCCTCGCGCACATGCTCCGGGCCGACGTGCTGGCCCCAGATATCGTTGAGCAAGCCGTCGTAGGTTTCCATCACCACCGGCATGCACCAGTACACGGCGGGATCTTCAAGGCTTTCGCGCTCCAGGGCGATCAGCGTGTCGCGCACAATCCCGATGCTGTGGGTGTTGGTGATCGCCAGCGGCGTGGTCAGCAACCCCGATTCGCTGATCCACTCAAGCCCCGTGGCGTCGCCATTGCCGTTGAGCACGTGGTAGCCGGCAAAACATGGCTGATACCGCGCGGCACCGGCCCGGGGCTGGATCGCCGTCACGCCGGTACGTACCTGTTTGCCGTCGATGCGGCTCTTGATCGTACTGTGGCCGACCCGAACCCCTGGAACGTCGGTGATGGCATTCAACTCACCGGGCGTACCCAGTCCCAAGGTGATGCCCAATTGACGTGCACGCATAACCACTCCTTACAATTTCTGAAACGCCGGACTCAACCGGCCACTGATGCAATACAGGATCACCGACAGTGCCAACAGGCCGATGATAATCATGATGTCGCGAACCGAGGCGGCAATCGCCAGGGTCACCAACAGGTAGCCGGCGCCCAGCACCGCCAGCAAGGCCGGCACCGGCCACAACGGCATGCGATACGGGTGCTCGCGGTCACGCAGCAACACCCGGCTCATCAACGCGCTCAACGCCACGATCAGGTACACCAGCATGATCAGCAGCACGCTGAAAGACGTCAGGTCCGCCAGGTTGGAGCTGAAGCTGAGCAATGCCGAAGGGACCGCCAGGAACAGCGTAGCCAACCACGGGGAATCCCAGCGTGGATGAATCCGGGTGAAGAGTTTGTTGATGGTGGGTGTCCACAACGCATCGCGGCCGCTGCTGAACACCACCCGGCCAATCTGGATGACGATGGCGACGATGGCGTTGAATACCGACAGGAAGATCCCGGCGCTGACCAGCCGCGACAGGGTTTCGTTACCGTGGCTGGTCAGCAGGTAGCCGATCGGGTCGGGGCTGCTGATCATCGCGCTGAGGGATGGCGCACCGATCAGCAAGGCGGTGATCGGCACCAGCTCGATGACCACCACCAGGCCCAGGGACCACAACACCGCCTTGTGCACGCCCCTGCCGCCGCACTTCATGTCTTCGGCCAGCAAGACGGCGGGACCGTAGCCATTGAACGAGAACAGGCCGATGCCCACCGCGCCGATGACCAGCGCCCAGGGCGCCAGGTGCAGCACGCCGTTCTCGACGATTTGCGGTTGCAACAGCACGCTGACCGGCTGCACCGGGTTGCCGAAGCCGATAAACACGATCACCAGCAACGCCGCCACTTCCAGCAGCAGGCAGGTGCCGGTGATCCAGGCATTCAGCTTGATATTGAGGATGCCCAGGGCGTAGCTGCACACCACAATCACCAGGGCCACGGTTTGCGAATCGAATTGGGTGCCGAGGGCGTTATTCAGGTAAGTCGCCGCCCCGGTGGCCAGTACCGGCGGGATAAACAGCAGCATCACCAGTACCGTGAGGAACGTCGCGTAGCCGGCCATGCCGCCGAACACCCGCTTGGCATACACGTATTCGCCGCCGGCGCTGTTGTGGGCACGCCCGAGTTCGGCGTAGCAAAAGGCGAACATCAGCGCGAGCAAGGCGGCCATCACAAAGGCCAGGAACACCCCGCTGCCGGCCTGCTGGATGGCAAACGGCGCAATCACGAACACTGAACTGGCCGGGGTGACCGCCGAGACGGTGATGGCCACTACATCGAATACGCTCAGGGTGGGTTTCAGCACGCCGTCGGGCGTGGAAGGAGCACTCATATCGTTATCCTCTTGATTGTTCTTGGTTTGAGGCAGAAACGAAAAGGTGAAGCGGCGCAGGGTATGTTCCCCACTGACTGACGGCCAACTTAAACACTCTGTGTAAATCGGCCAATTCCCCTATTGGAGTACTCCCCTTGACGCCGCCGGGCAAAAGTCGAACCCTTGCGGCCTGAATCCTTAGCGTGGAGCTGCACATGAGCCTGTTCAGGGAAGTCGGCATGCACGCGGGCCTGGGGCGTACCGTCGCACAGATCGGCACCGGGCGTTTCTGGAAGCAACTGGTGCTGTTGCTGCACCAATGCCTGCCCTTCGACAATGCCCTGGCGATCTTCTACCCCGCCGATGGCCCGCCCGAAGCGCTGGAAGAATACGACGCACAACCGAGCAGCAAACCGGCGTCGATGCTGGTTTATCTGAATGGCTTGTACCTGTTGGACCCGTTTTTCCAGGCGTGTCGCGAGGGGTATGCCAGTGGCGTGTACCGCCTTGAGGAAGTGGCGCCGGATCATTTTCGCCAGAGTGAATACTTCCTCAATTACTTCCACGACAACGTGCTGGAAGACGAGGTGCAATTCATCCTGCAATTGCCGGGTGCGGGGACGTTATCGCTGTCGTTGGGGATGCAGCGGTTGTTTACCGGCGAGGAAACGGGGTTGATGACCATGCTCGCGGCCTGGGTGTTGCCGTTGATGCAGCAGCATTGGCAGCAAAGCACCCAGCGAGTGGCCGCGCCGGCGGAAATGGCCAGCCAGATACGGGACGCGTTGAGTCATTTTGGCTGTGGCGTATTGTCGGAGCGGGAACTGGAAATAGCGCGATTGGTGTTGCGTGGGTTTTCGTCAAAAGCCATGGCCGAACGGCTGAATATCTCGCCGGATACGGTCAAGGTTCATCGTCGGCACCTGTATGCCAAGCTGGATATCTCGTCGCAGCCGGAGCTGTTTTCGTTGTTTATCCAGTCGTTGGGGCATGACTTGGAGAATCCTTGATTCCGCGGCGTGGGAACGCCGCCCTGGACGCTCCGCATGCGCTTTTGAAGTCGTGACGCGGAGCGTCACAGGATGCATTCCCACGCGGAGCGTGGGAACGATCATCAACGCCCGGTACGAATGGTGTTCCACACCCGCGTACGAATCCGGTCGATGTTCAGCGGCATTGCTTCCAGTGCGAACAACTTGCCCATCATTTCCGGACTTGGGTACACCTTGGTGTCGCTCTTGATTGCCGGGTCCACCAGGCTGTCCGCCGCGGCATTGCCGTTGGCGTAGTGCACGTAGTTGGTGATGCTGGCCATCACTTCCGGGCGTAGCAGGTAGTTCATGAAGGCATAGCCGGCTTTTTCATCCGGGGCATCGGCGGGCATGGCGACCATGTCGAACCAGATGGCGGCGCCTTCCTTGGGAATGTTGTAGCCGATATTCACGCCATTCTTGGCTTCCTTGGCGCGGCTTTCGGCCTGGAGGATGTCGCCGGAGAAGCCGACGGCCACGCAGATGTCGCCGTTGGCCAGGTCGGCGGTGTATTTCGAGGAGTGGAAATACGCCACGTATGGCCGCACTTTCATCAGCAGGTCCTCGGCCTTTTTGTAGTCTTCCGCCTTCTTGCTGTGGTGCGGAAGGCCCAGGTAGTTGAGCGCCGCCGGCAGCAGCTCCGGGCCGTTGTCGAGGATGGCGACGCCACACTTCTGCAGTTTTTGCATGTTCTCGGGCTTGAAGATCAGGTCCCAGGAATCCACTGGGGCGTTGTCGCCGAGTACCGCCTTGACCTTGTCGATGTTGTAGCCGATACCGGTGCTGCCCCACAGGTACGGGAAGCCGTGGGCGTTGCCCGGGTCGTTGTTTTCCAGGGCCTTGAGCAGCACCGGGTTGAGGCTCTTCCAGTTGGGCAACTGGCTCTTGTCGAGTTTCTTCAGCGCCCCGCCCTGGATCTGCCGGGCCATGAAGTGGTTGGAGGGGAACACCACGTCATAGCCGGATTTGCCGGTCATCAACTTGCCGTCGAGGGTTTCGTTGCTGTCGTACACGTCGTAGGTGAAACCGATGCCGGTTTCTTTCTGGAAGTTCCTGGTGGTGTCGGGGGCGATATAGTCCGACCAGTTGTAGATCTTCACCGTCTCGGCGGCTTGGCTGAGGGTGGCGACGAATACCAGCGGCAACAGGGCAATGGGTCTCATGGTTCGATTTCCTGGCGGTTTTAGGGCTGTTTTTATGGCAGGCGATCAAAGATCAAAGAATCAGAGGATCAATACATAGGTCTTGCGCACGGTTTCCTGGATGTCCCAGATACCGGTGCTGTTGGCCGGCAACATCAGTGCGTCGCCGGCTTCTATGTGGAGCATTTCCCCGTTGTCGGGGGTGAAGGTGCACCGTCCCTGGATAAAGTGGCAAAACTCCTGGGCTTTGATCTGCCGGCGCCAGCGCCCGGGCGTGCATTCCCAGATGCCGGTTTCGACGCCGTCGCTACGTTCCACGCTCAAGGTCGAGGTCACCGCGACCGGTGTGCCTAGCGGCACGGCGACGGGCGAGGAATCCGGCAAATGGGCGCTGAGTGTGTCTTTGAACTGGGTAATGCTCATGTTCATACCTGTGGTGATTGAAACGAATTAGTGCATGAAACCTTCCATGAACCCGGCAACCCCGCTGGCCAGTTTGCGGCGCCACGGGGCGGTATTGGGGTTGGCCAACACTTGGTCCTCATGCACAAAACTGCGGATGATTGCGTTGTAGCCCAGCCAGCGGCAGGGTTCCGGTTCCCAGGCCTTGAGCCCGTCCAGCCGGCCCGGATGAATCACCCATGGCTGGCGAACCAACGGCGTATCGAGCCCCAGGATCAAGTCCGCCAGGGTGCGGCCACCGAGGTTGCTGG
>NZ_JACARK010000642.1:0-412 GCF_013386655.1 Pseudomonas sp. K5002
GCAATTGCGGATCGGCATCGCTCCATTGGGCGTACGCCAGGTAATGCACCGGGAACAACCGATACCCACCCAGGATCTGCCGGTCCATTTCGATCGCCAACAGCTTGGTGTCTTCGAACGCCTCGGTGATCGGCGGCGCGAAGTTGACGTGTACCCGGCCCTTGTAGCCGGTGATGCCCAGGGCGATGCTCACGTCATCTTCCCCCGGCGCCTTGCTGTAGGTGCCGGTGGTGGCGCGGATGTACAGCTCGCGGGCCTTGGCTGCGTCGCACGGGTCGTATTCGTAGCTGATGGACACCGGCGTCAGGTTCAGTGACTGGATGACTTCGGCGAACGGCTCGTCCTTGCGGCTCATGTGGAACATCTTGAGGATCGCCGACTCGGTGCGATCATCCCCATCCTTGGCGCGGCC
>NZ_JACARK010000642.1:474-2177 GCF_013386655.1 Pseudomonas sp. K5002
TTGTCGCCGATGGCGATGCGTGGCGTCGGCAGGCCGGCGTGATACACGGCGTAGTTGACGAAGGCCGGGTCCATCACGATGTCGCGGTGGTTGGCCAGGAACAGGTAGGCGCTGCCGGATTTGAACTGCTCCACGCCGGTATAGGTCACGCCGTCGGTTGCCCGCTCGATGGTGTGGTCGACGTAAAACTCGACTTTGTCCTGCAGCGTGGCCACGGTAGTGACGCCGGCGAACTCACGGCGCAGTTTATGAGCGATCATCGGCTTGAGCAGCCAGCCGAAGGCGCCGGCAAAGCGCGGGAAGCGAAAGTGGGTCAGGATGTCCAGAAAGGCCTTGTCACTGAACAGTCGGGCCAGCACTGCCGGGACTTCGCTGTCGTTGTAAGGTCGGATGGTATCGAATTCGCCCATCATGCTCTCTTGTTAGAAACGGCTAGGGTAAGTAAAGGTTTGGAACAATAAATATCAGGGCGTGGTCCGGGCAATTGGCCGGGACGAAAAATAGCCCTGTAAATAGACCGGCGATTATACGCACAAGTCACCTTGGAGACCGCGATGGAAGAGGAGTCGTACGAATGTCCTTATTGTGGAGAGGTAGTCACGGCGCTACTGGACCTGTCGGCGGGCGATCAGGAATATATTGAGGACTGCCCGGTGTGCTGCCGGCCTATTGTTTTCGAGCTGCAGGTTCATGACGGCGAATGGATGCTCAACGTACGCAGCGAGAACGAATAAATAAAAGGTACGCCCATGCAGCGAATCTACGAGCCGGAAAACCTGATGGAAGGTGAGCTGCTGCAAGGCATGCTCGAAAGCGAGGGCATCACCGCGCACCTGGTGGGGCGCGATTTGCTCGGGGGTACCGGCGAACTGCCGATCTATGGCCTGCTGGCGCTGGCGGTGGAGAACGACCAGGCCGCCTACGCCCGCGAGCTGATCACCGCCTACAACGGTGCGCAACCACTGCCCGGTGATGAACCCGACAGCTTTCCCGACGTGCTGGTCTGTTAGGCTGTCGGCCAGTTTCTCCAAGAGTCGTGTTGCCCCATGTGTGGACGTTATGCCCTGTTTCGCTGGAACCCCGCGTTTGCTGCCTTGCCGGGCTTCCCGGCCGACCAGCAGGCCCAGTGGAACATCTCTCCCAATGACTCGGTGCTGATCCAGCGCCTGAGCGACGGCCAGCACACCCTGGCGCGGGCGCGCTGGGGCCTGACGCCGCCCTGGCTGACCGATCTCTCTCGTACACCGGCCCATGCCCGGGCGGAAACCCTTGCCGAACAGCCGATGTTTCGCGAAGCGTTTCGCCAGCGCCGCTGCCTGCTGCCGGCCAATGGTTTCTACGAATGGCGCGGCACCCAGCGCAAGCGCCCGTACTGGCTGACGCCGGGGGAGGGCAGCACACTGTTCTTTGCGGCGATCTGGGAGGCGTATCCGGTGCAGGAGCAGGTTTGGTTGAGTACGGCGGTGGTGACCCAGGCGGCGCAGAGTCAGCGCCGACCGTTGATTCTGGATGCGGCGGGGCAGGCAGCCTGGCTGAACCCCGAGACGCCGCTGCACACCTTACAGGCCTTGTTGGCCAGTCAACCCACCGCGTTGCGCGAGCGGGTGCTGGCCAATATGGTCAACGATCCGAAGCTGAATGGACCGGAGTGCCTGACGCCGGGTTGAGCGTTGTGTTGAATCGGCCGGCCTCTTCGCGAGCAA
>NZ_JACARK010000642.1:2224-2662 GCF_013386655.1 Pseudomonas sp. K5002
GGCTTGCTCGCGAAGGCGCCCGAAAGGGCGCCGCTTGACTCAAACCTTGAACTGATTGATCAACCGCCGCTGCTGCTCCGCCAGCTTGGTCAGGTTTGCGCTGGCCGCGCTCGACTCATCCGCTCCGCCGGCCACTTCATTGGCCACCTGTCCGATATTGATCACGTTACGGTTAATGTCCTCGGCCACCGCGCTCTGTTCCTCGGCGGCGCTGGCGATCTGGGTGTTCATGTCGTTGATCACCGACACCGCCTGGGTAATGGTCTCCAGCGCCTGAGCCGCCTTGGCCGCGTGCTGCACGCTTTCATCGGTGCGGTTCTGGCTGTCTTCCATCACTCGCACCACGTCGCGGGTGCCCTGCTGCAGTTGCTGGATCATGGCCTGGATTTCTTCGGTGGCCTTCTGGGTCTTCTGCGCGAGGTTGCGCACCTCGTCGGC
>NZ_JACARK010000643.1:0-539 GCF_013386655.1 Pseudomonas sp. K5002
CGACTGATCCACCGTATTCGCGGGCAAGCCCGCTCCCACATTGGGTGCTTACTGGCTTCAAGCCCGGGTCAAACCCGAAACTGATCCATCAGCTTCATCTGCTGGCTGGCCAGGGCGTTGAGCTGGCTGCTGATGGCCGCCGATTCGGTGGCCTGGCCGGTCAGGGTTTCGGTCACTGTGCGGATTGCCGAGACGTTGCGGTTGACCTCCTCGGCCACCGCACTTTGCTGCTCGGCGGCGCTGGCGATTTGCAGGTTCATGTCGCTGATCACCGTTACCGCATCGCTGATCTTGCCCAGGGCCTGCACCGCCTGATGAATCTGCCCGGCGTTGTTCTGCGCCTGGGTCTGGCTCGAATGCATGGTCGCCACCACTCCACGGGTGCCAGTCTGGATGCGCTCGATCACCAGGCGAATCTCCTCCACCGAGTCCTGGGTACGCTTGGCCAGGTTGCGCACCTCGTCGGCCACCACCGCAAAACCGCGCCCGCTTTCCCCGGCTCGCGCCGCTTCAATCGCAGCGTTCAGGGCCAGCAGGTT
>NZ_JACARK010000643.1:567-857 GCF_013386655.1 Pseudomonas sp. K5002
TGGTCTGTTCGGCGATGCTGCGGATCACTTCCAGTACCGAGCCGATCTGCTCGCTGTTCACCGCCAGGGCTTCGACTTCGGTCACGGCCTTGCTGACTTCTTCGGCCAGGGTGGTGATGTCGCGGGTGCTGCGTTCAATGATCTGCATGCCTTCGCGGGCTGACTGGTCGGCGCCGCGGGCCGCGCTGGCGGCGTTGGAGGCGCTGTTGGCCACGTCGTGGGCGGTGGCGCTCATTTCATTCGAGGCGGTGGCCACCTGGTCGATCTCACGGAACTGCACCTGCATGCCT
>NZ_JACARK010000644.1:0-2668 GCF_013386655.1 Pseudomonas sp. K5002
AGGCGGGCATAGGCCCGTTCGGCCCGATGCACCCGCCGTGCATCGGGCTTGGTGCGCACCGATTGATACTCCACCGTCACGCCGTCCCGGGTGACCGGCGTGGCATAGGCACTGACCCAATAGTGATCGCCGTTCTTGCAGCGATTTTTCACCATGCCCATCCACGAGCGACCGCTTTTCAATACCTGCCACATGTGCGCAAACGCCGCGGCCGGCATGTCCGGGTGACGCAGCAGGTTGTGCGGCGTGCCCAGCAGCTCCTCGCGGGTGTAGCCGCTGATATCGATGAAGTCCTGGTTGGCGTAGGTAATTGCGCTGGTCAGGTCGGTGGTCGAGAGGATATTGGCGTCGGGGGCAAAATCCACATTTCGACCGGTGACCGGCAGATTGATCTTCATGGAAAAGCGCGCTCGTGATTGTTGGAGGAGTCGGCAGGGCGTCGACTCTAAGCGCACCGGTTGGGCAAATACTGATCCAGCTCATGTTCCGCGCAATTAATTGGCCATTACGGTCTGGAGAGCGGCGCGTCCAGGCGGTAGGGCTCGATGATGCGTTGGTATTCGCCGCTCTGCTTCAGTTGCTCGAGGGCGTGATTGAGGGCGCTGCGCAAGGCGGTGTCGGGCTTGCGCAGTGCGATCGCCACGCCGTTACCCAGCAGTTCGGTGGAGACGTGAGGGCCGAGGAAGTCGAAAACCTGACCATCAGCGGTGTCGAGCAGCGCCTCACGGATTTCCACGGTGCCTTGCAATGTTGCATCGATGTCGCCTGCCAGCAGGCTGCGGATCAACTCGTCATTGCGCCAGAATGCCTTGACGATGACCCCCTTGGGCGCCCACTTCGACAGGGCGAAGGCTTCGCGGTTGCTGCCCACCAGAACGCCCACGCGCTTGCCCTTCAGTGACCGTGGGGTCGGCTTCAACCCCGATGTCTTGCGGGCCACCAGGCGCGTGGTGATCGGATAAAGGTTATCGGTGAAATTCACCCGCTGGCGCCGTTTCAGTGTAGGGGCCATGCCCATGATCGCGTCGAATTGCCTGGCTTCAAGGGCGGGGAAGTTTTCCACAAGGACCTGGTCGACCCAGGTACACCGCACATTGAGCTGTATGCATAAGGCATTGCCCAGCTCGATGTTCAGCCCTGCAAGCTGGCCATGTTGATTGCGGCTTTGGAAGGGTGGAAATTGCGCAGCAACGGCGAAACGAATTTCATGCCGTGGTTGACCGCTGGCCGCAGTGGTGGAGAAAACGCTGGCCATCAGCGACAACAACAGCACGACACAGGTGCGTATCAGAACCACAGGGGACGTCCTTTTCCAGAAAACCAGCTTTACCACGTCCAGCCCCGAGCGAAAGAGTCGGGGCAAGCGGGTGTCATGCAAGCTTTCAAGAATTGGCCGCAGGCCTACAAGGCGAAACGTCAGTAACTGTTGTAGGCATAAATCTCCATTACGGAGGATTTATTACCGGTCAGCGCTTGCCCATCGAGCGACGGGTGCCGGGAGGCGCCATGCCCGGGCTCTTGGTGTGGCCGTTCCTGGCGCCGTTTTTGTACCACGGCTGGCTGGCGTTTTTCGCCCCGGCCAGTTCGCCCGGCTTGAACGGAAACTTGAACGCCGGGATCTCGGCCTTGGTTTCGCCTTCGACGCTGTCAGGGTTGGCCTGTTGGTCGATGTCGACCGCTTCAACAGCGGATTGTGTCGGGGAATTCATGGAAGCTCCGGGGAGTACTGAAAATGACGCGGGCCCGACTTGCAGGCCACACCGCCGCGCAGTATACCTGCGCGCCTCGGATCTTTAACCACTGCTCGTACGAATGGTCGGACTTTACTGACGGCGCTGTCAGTTAGCAGTCACTTTGCTGACCCGGTTGGCGGGCTATAAAGAGCCTTCATTCTTCCGATCCTTTGCCCTGGCGCCTCACCCCATGCACATTCAACGAAAACCTGCCTTGATCGTGGGCGTCCTTGTGGTACTGGCCGTGGTTGCCTGGGTGGTGACCCGCCCGGCCAAGACCAAACTGACCGCATCGTCGGCGATCCCGGTGCGGGTGATCAGCGTCAAACAGCAGGACATCCCGCGGTTTGTCAGCGGCATCGGCTCGGTGCTGTCGTTGCACAGCGTGGTGATTCGCCCGCAGATCGACGGCATCCTTACCAAATTGCTGGTCAAGGAAGGTCAACTGGTGAAGGCCGGTGACCTGCTGGCGACCATTGATGACCGCTCGATCCGCGCCAGCCTGGACCAGGCCAAGGCGCAACTCGGGGAAAGCCAGGCGCAACTGCAAGTCGCGCTGGTCAACCTCAAGCGCTACAAGGAACTGAGCATCGACGACGGCGTGTCCAAGCAGACCTATGACCAGCAACAAGCCCTGGTCAACCAGCTCAAGGCCACGGCCCAAGGCAACCAGGCCGCGATTGATTCGGCCCAGGTGCAGCTTTCGTACACCCAGATTCGCTCGCCGGTTACCGGTCGCGTCGGGATTCGCACAGTGGATGAAGGCAACTTCCTGCGCATGAGCGACACCCAGGGCTTGTTCTCCGTGACCCAGATCGACCCGATTGCCGTCGAGTTCTCCCTGCCGCAACAGATGCTGCCGACCCTGCAAGGCCTGATCGCCGCGCAACTGCCCGCCGACGTCAACGCCTACATGGGCGCCGACACCGACGGCC
>NZ_JACARK010000645.1:0-3003 GCF_013386655.1 Pseudomonas sp. K5002
CCCAGGCCTACATCGCCCAGCTCGACGCCGCGAAAGCCTTCGACAAGCCGATCGTGACCAAGATCGAGATAGGCAAAGCCTTCTACCCGGCGGAGTCCTATCACCAGGACTTCCTGACCGAAAACCCGTCGTACCCCTACATCGTGATCAACGACCTGCCAAAGGTGGCCCAGCTGAAAAAATTGTTCCCTGAGCAGTACCGCGCAGAACCGGTACTGGTGAAAAACCAGTAGACCTATGATCGTTCCCACTCTCGACGATCGACGATCGTTCCCACGCTCTGCGTGGGAACGCCGCCAGGGCGCTCTGCGTCCGCTCTTGAAGTCGTGACGCGGAGCGTCACCGGATTCATTCCCACGCGGAGCGTGGGAACGATCAGCGTGGGAACGATCATCACGATCATCAGACGACTTCAAGGTAGGAGCTATGAATCGCCCGCGCCAACTCCCGCACGGTGTCGATAAAATCCGTCAACCGGCTATGCAGCCCATCCTCCAGAATCTCATCAATCCCTGTATACCTCAGCCGCGCCTCAAACTCCGCCGCCAAACGCTGGGCCGTACGCCCATAACTCCCCGGCAGGTCCGCCAGGATATGGCTCAACTCCTCGATACACGCATGCAACGAGCGCGGCACATCACTGCGCAACAGCAACAACTCCGACACCGACCGCGCATTCAGCGCATTCGGGTACAGCTCGGTATACGCCTCAAACGACGACAGCGCCCGCAACAACGCGCTCCACTGGTAATACCCGCGTGCCGAAAGGTCGCTGACTTCCTCGGACTCTTCCCCAAACATTTCATACCGCGCGTCCAGCAACCGCAACGTGTTATCCGCCCGCTCGACAAACGTCCCCAGCCGAATAAACCGATACGCATCGTTGCGCATGATCGTCCCGGACGTCGCCCCACGAAACAGGTGCGAGCGCTGCTTCACCCAGTCACAAAAGTGGCTGATGCCATGCCGCGCCAACCCGCCGGCCGCAATACTGCGCATCTCCAGCCAGGTGGCGTTGAGGTTTTCCCACATATCAGCCGTGATCCGTCCCCGCACCGCATGGGCATTACCCCGTGCAGCCCGCAGGCAGTTGTAGATACTGGCGGGGTTTTCCTCGTCGAGGGCGAAGAAGTGCAGCATGCGCTCGGCGTCCAGTTGCTGATGACGCTCAAGGTAACTGTCCAGGGTGCCGCTGCTGAGCAGCGACATGGCCAACTCGTCCAGCCCGTCACTGCGCCCGGCCTGGGGCATCAACGACAGCGAATAACTGACTTCCAGCATGCGCGCCAGGTTCTCGGCACGCTCCAGGTAACGGGACATCCAATACAGATCTGCGGCGGTTCTACTCAGCATACTCAGCCCTCCACCACCCAGGTGTCCTTAGTTCCGCCGCCTTGCGACGAGTTGACGATCAATGAGCCTTCGCGCAGCGCCACGCGGGTCAAGCCACCGGGCACCAGGCGGGTTTCCTTGCCCGAGAGCACGAACGGTCGCAGGTCGATATGCCGCGGCGCGATGCCGTTTTCGACAAAGGTCGGGCAAGTGGACAGGCTCAAGGTCGGTTGGGCGATGTAGGCGTGCGGGCGGGCCTTGATACGCTGGCGGAAGTCCTCGATCTCGGCCGCACTGGACGCCGGGCCCACCAGCATGCCGTAGCCGCCGGAACCCTGGGTTTCCTTGACCACCAGTTCCGGCAGGTGCGCCAGTACGTGGGACAGCTCATCCGGCTTGCGGCACTGGAACGTCGGCACGTTTTGCAGGACTGGCTCTTCATCCAGGTAGAACCGGATCATTTCCGGCACGTACGGGTAGATCGACTTGTCGTCCGCCACGCCGGTGCCGATCGCATTCGCCAGCACTACGTTGCCCGCGCAGTACGCCGCGACCAGGCCGGGCACACCGAGCATCGAATCGGGGTTGAAAGCCTGCGGGTCGAGGAAGGCATCGTCGATGCGGCGGTAGATCACATCCACGGCCTTGGGGCCGTCGGTGGTACGCATGAACACCTTGAGGTCGTGCACGAACAGGTCGGCGCCTTCCACCAGCTCCACGCCCATTTCCCGGGCCAGGAATGCATGCTCGAAGAACGCGCTGTTAAACCGGCCCGGCGTCAGCACCACCACATTCGGGTTGTCCAGGCGGCTGGAGCTTTTCAGGGTCTTGAGCAGCAGGTTGGGATAGTGGTCCACCGGGGCGATGCGTTGCTTGGCGAACACCTCGGGGAACAGGCGCATCATCATCTTGCGGTCTTCGAGCATGTAGCTCACGCCGCTGGGGGTACGCAGGTTGTCTTCGAGCACGTAGTAGGTGCCGTCGCCATCGCGCACCAGGTCGACCCCGGAGATGTGCGAGTAGATATCGCGGTGCAGGTCCAGGCCGACCATGGCTTTCTGGTATCCCTCGTTGCCCAGCACCTGATCGGCGGGAATGATCCCGGCCTTGATGATGCGTTGGTCGTGGTAGATGTCGGCAAGGAACATGTTCAGCGCATTCACCCGCTGGATACAGCCACGCTCGATGACACTCCACTCACTGGCGGGGATGCTGCGGGGGATGATATCGAAGGGGATCAGGCGCTCGGTGTCTTGCTCGTCGCCATACAGGGTGAAGGTGATCCCCGCGCGGTGAAACAGCAGGTCGGCTTCACGGCGGCGCTGGGCCAGCAGTTCTGGCGGCGTGTTGGCCAGCCAGCGGGAGAATTCCTGATAATGCGCACGGCAAACGCCTTGTGCGTCATTCATTTCATCAAAGAAAGATCGAGCCATTCCAATTACCTTGTCAGTGCCGGGACTAACTGCGCTTTGGCACTGCCGCTTTAGAAAACGCATTTTTTTATGAGCCCGTGGCTGATGGTGCCAGCAGGCCTGGTCCTTACTTTCTTTTGGGGTGGGCTCTGGGTCGGGGGGTAACGATTGCTCCTGTATCCGGGCAGATAAAGGACTAAAGCAATGCCTGTGCCATCCACCTTGTGGCGAGGGAGCTTGCTCCCGCTGGGCTGCGCAG
>NZ_JACARK010000646.1:0-13594 GCF_013386655.1 Pseudomonas sp. K5002
CCTGGCGAATGGTCGCCAGCGCCTCGTCGACCTTGCCCGATTCACGCCCGATCACCACCACCGTAGCGCCGGATTGCGCCAGCGCCTGGCTGATGCCCAGGCCTATGCCGGCGGTGCTGCCACTGACGATTGCGACTTTGCCACTGATATCAATTTTCATGTTCGCGTTCCTGTGGTTAGAGCGGCAGCGGTGCACGGGCCGAAATCAATCGTGCCTCGCGCAGGGCCTGCCAAAAGGCTGCGGGAATCTTCTCTGACAACGCCGCGACGTCTTCAGCAATGCGCCCCGGACGACTGGCACCCGGAATCACTGCCGCCACTGCCGGGTGGGCCAGGGAGAATTGCAGTGCAGCGGCTTTCACACTCACGCCATGGGCCGCGGCAATCGCCTTGATCTGCTCGACCTTGCTGATGATCGCCGGGCTGGCTTTCTGGTACTCAAAATGTGCGCCGCCCGCCAGGATCCCGGAGCTGTAAGGGCCACCGACCACGATCTCGACGTTCTGCGCCTGGGCTGCATCCATCAAGCGCTGCAAGGCGCGTTCATGGTCGAGCAAGGTGTAGCGACCGGCAAGCAGGAAACCGTCGGGCTGGGCTTCGGTCAGGTCCAGGGTCAACTCGCAAGGCTCGACCCGATTGACGCCCAGGCCCCAGGCCTTGATCACGCCTTCTTCACGCAGGCGGGTCAGTACTTTGAAAGCACCGGTGCGCGCCTGATTGAAGTAGTCCAGCCATTGATCACCGTAGAAGTCCTGGGCGATGTCGTGAATCCACACGATGTCGAGGCGGTCGGTTTGCAGGCGGTTGAGGCTGTCTTCGATGGAGCGCAGGGTGGCATCGGCGCTGTAGTCGTTGACCATCTTGTTCGGCCGGCCATGTTCAAACACGCCGCTTTTCTCGCCGAGGTCGCGGGCGCTTTCTTCCACTTCATCCAGGATCACCCGGCCGACCTTGGTGCTGAGCACATAGTCGTCACGGTTGTACTTGGACAGGGCCTGGCCCAGGCGGATTTCCGAGAGGCCCGAGCCGTAGAACGGGGCGGTGTCGAAGTAACGCACGCCCTGGTTCCAGGCTGCTTCAACGGTGGCTTGCGCCTCCTCTTCAGGAATCGCACGGAACATGTTGCCCAAGGGGGCGGTGCCAAAACCCAGCACGCCGGGCAGTTTGTCTTTCAAGCTCATGGGGTAAATCCTCAAGATTGTTCAAGGTCGCTGTGTTGACCGTTGAGCAGATCGTAGATTGCAGAGATCGGACCGTCCAAGACATACTGCGACCAACTTGAGTCCCTTAAGGTCTGACATGATCGACTTCCGCCAATTGCGCTACTTCGTTGTAGTCGCTGAAGAAGAACACGTGGGGCGTGCTGCCGAACGGTTGCACATCTCCCAATCGCCCCTGAGCCGGCAGATTGCCCAATTGGAAGAGCGCCTGGGCCTGACCCTGTTCGAGCGCAGCCAACAGCGCATCCGCCTGACCCGCGACGGCCAGACGTTCCTCGCCGAAACCAAGGCGCTGCTGACCCACGCCAACCGCCTGGAGTCATTGGGCCGGCGATTGGGCAAAGGCGAAGAAGGCGGACTGTGCATCGGCTACATCGAAAACGCCATGCACGCGGGGGTGCTGCCCAACGCCCTGAAGGTACTGCGTGACGCGCGGCCCAACGTGCATATCGCCCTGTACAACCTGCCCTCCGCCGAACAGCTGGAAGGCCTGCGCCAACGCAGCCTGGATATCGCTCTGGTGGGTGAACCACCGGCGGCGGATGACCCGGACCTGATGGCATTGCAAGTGCTGGACGATCCGATGCTGCTGGCGCTGCCCGAGCAGCATCCGCTGGCCAGCGTCAGCGAGTTGCTGCCTGAGCATCTGGCCGAGCAGCAATGGATTGGCGTGCAGCGCAAAGCGGGTGCAAACCCGGCGGATGACTTTGTTGCGGCGTGCATTCGGGCAGGGTTTACCCCGCAGATTCCGATGGAAGCCAGCGAGCCGTTTACCGCGTTGGGGTTGGTGGCGTCGGGGTTAGGTGTCGCGATGGTGCAAAAGGGCTTGAGCCGCAATGCACCGCCGGGCGTTGTGCTGCGAGAACTGCCGTGGCTGACCTACACCACGCCGCTGTGGGCGGCGTGGCATCGGATCAACTTGCGGCCGCTGGTGGAGACATTCAGGAAAGTCCTGACAGAGCCCCTATCACCTGTGGGAGCCGGGCTTGCCCGCGATGCAGGCACCTCGGTCTGTCAGTCAGACCCAGGCGATGCCATCCGGTGATTAATGCTCGTTCCCACGCTCTGCGTGGGAACGCATACCGTGACGCTCCGCGTCACCACTGCGCAAGACTTGAACCTTGCATCGCCAATTGGACGCAGAGCGTCCGGGGCGGCATTCCCACGCAGAGCGTGGGAACGATCATCCGTCGCTCGTCTCAGTTACTTCTGGCGACCTTGCCCTTCGCCTGCCCCTTCATATACAACGCCTCCACCAACCGCTGGCGCTCATCCCGGGGCAAGGTGCTGGCGAACTGCGCCAGGGTGTTGTCCACCAGCGCCCTGAGCGCCATGTCCGCCTCCCGGGCCTTGCCCAAATCCGTCACCAACGCCTCACGGTCGAGAGTCGGCGCCTCCAGTTGCTTGATCACGTCCAGCCGCGCCTCGCGCCCGGCAAGTACCAGCGGCTGACTGTCGGCGCGGTTCTGGCGCAACAACTGGCGCAGTTCCTTGCGCCGTTCCGGCGGCAGCTTGACCATCGCCTGGCGCAGGCCATGCTGGTTAACCACCGCCTCGGCGGGCTTGGTATTCGCCAGCCAGTGGTACAGGCCACCACCGACCCCGCCGATCAAAAACACGTTGAACAACACCGACACAACCAGCAGCGGCTTCAGGTACTTGGGTGACGGGGTCATTGCTCGCTTTCCTCGGCGTTGACGGTGAAGACGACTTCGGCGTCGCCCTGGTCGAAGACACTCGGCAATACTTCAGGGCCAAGCATGGGCAGCGGCACGCTCAACGACGCCACCAGGATTCCGGCGGCGACCCCGGCGATGCCCACGCCAACAAAACCGGCCGGCGACAGCCAGCCGGCGTAGCGCGCCCAGAAGGACTGGCGCTGGGGAAACGATTGGCGAATCTGCCGCGCCAGCGCCGGGTCGACGGGTGCCAGTTGATAGCCGTCCAGCTGGCCGTCGAGCCATCGCGCCTGATGCAGCACCTCAAGGAGGCTGGCATCGCCTGCATCCAGCAGGGCCTGGGCCTCGGCCTGTTCGGCGCGCGGCCAACGGTGCAAGTGGCCGCCGTAAGCCTCGGCCAATTGGGCAAATCGTTCAGGCGTCATGGTTTTCCCCTTCCTGGGCGGGCGGGCCCGGGTGTGTCGTCAAGGTAACTGCGCAGGTTGCGCCGGGCCCGTGACAGCAAGCTCTCCAGTGCCTCGACGCTGATGTTCATCAGCGCCGCGGCGTCGATATTCGACAGCTCTTGGTAATACTGCAACACAATCGCCTCACGCTGGCGATCAGGCAGCGACGCTAACGCCGCCGCCATGTGCTCACTGCGGGCGGCCGCTTCCAGCTGTTCATCGGGCGCAGGCGCTGTGTCGACCACCTCGCTCATCGCCTCCTCATCGTGCAGCGGGCGCTCCTTGCGCCGACGCAAATGGTCGTGGCACAGGTTGAGTGCCACGCGGTGCAGCCAGGTGTCGAAACGCGCTTCGCCACTGCGCCAGCTTGCAGCCTGGCGCCAGATACGCAGGAAGCTTTCCTGGGCCACGTCCCTGGCCTCGTCGGCATCCCCGAGGATCCGACTGGCGAGCGCGAGCAAACGCGGCAGTTTGCGCGTCACCATTTCGTTGATGGCCGCCGGTTCGTTGTTACCGATGCGGGCCAACAGCTCAACGTCCGGATCAGTGTCTTTCAATAGGGCAAGTCTCGGTCCGGTGGCTAAGGGTCAGGTTGACGGAATGCTCAGCGGATCCAGTGCCCTTCTCTCCAGTACCAGTTGGGGCCGCGCGACTCCCAGTGGCCAGGTTCCCAACGGGCGTTGCGCATCACCGGCTGCCAGTGGCCCGGTACCCAGGCATAACCGCGCCCTTCGTAGCGCCAGTGCCCGCGATCCCACACATAGCCAGGGCGTTCGACGGGAACGGCCTCGACGCGCATCGGCGGTGGCGCTTCGCGGATGATCACTTCGGTCTGGGCAAACGTCGGCGTGCTGACCAGGGCGGCCAGTGCCAGCGGGATCAACAGGGCATAACGTAATTTGGCCAGCGGTCGTGCAAGTCTCATGACAACTCCTTCATCGGCGATCGCCAGTGATCGCAGTTGTAGGGTTGAACGGCAGGTGTCCGAAAATCCGTCGCAACAAAAAGAACTTTTTATCGCGACCGCTCAGGACGGCAGGCAGGGCCAGTATTGCCCAGGGTTTGCGGGGAGTTGATGAAATTGTTGAAAGGCCGCGACGGATTTATCCATATGGCCGCGTTCAAGGGTTAACCGTTGGTAATCGACAGGCGCGTTCTGTTGGTTGGCGACGCCCATCACCTTGAGGAAATCACCATGTCTCGTCGAATTTCACTGCTGGTTGCCGCCGTCCTGCTCATGAACCTTGGCGGCTGCGTGTTCCTGCCGGGGCACCGCGAGCATTGCTGCTGGCGCGGTTACGGGGTAGTGACTACCCCGACGGCACAAGCGATCTCCTGATCCGCTAACTGACCGCTGCAAAACCCCTGCGCCCGGCCTTGATCTCGGTGCGCAGTTCGCCAATCAGGTTTGAGATGGAACGGATGCTGTCCAGACCCTGGGGCGACACACGGGGCAGCAGCAGGTCGACCCGCCCGGAGGCCGGGTCGAAGATGTTGATGCGCAGCGAACCGTCGCTGTTCAATGAGCAGTCACAGGCGAGGGGCAGGAAGCCCGACTCCATGATGTGGCGAAACTCGGCGATCGAAATCATGCGGGCACCCTTCCCTGTACGGGGCTCGGAGGACGTGATCCGTCTAGGGTAGATGAGCTTTTTCAAACTGCCCGGGAATTAATTCAAAAGTGATACTTGGTGCGCATTTCGGCTAAAACCGCTGGCCGGCTGACGCCAGAAAAACCACACAGCCCCCCTCTTATCCGATGCCACGCGAAGGGCTTGCTTCCTGGCGATGATGGCCAGATGCTCTGGTTTTTTTCCGACACCGAGAGCACTCCGCATGAGCATCGAACCTTTGATCGAACCCGACAGTGCTGTGTACAAGACGTTGCTGGAATCGACCAAGGCCATTCCCTGGCGTATCGACTGGGCAACCATGACTTTCAGCTACATCGGCCCGCAGATCGAGGCGCTGCTGGGCTGGACGCCGCAGAGCTGGGCCACCGTGGACGACTGGGTGGAACGCATGCACCCGGATGACCGCGAATACGTAGTCAACTTCTGCGTCTCGCAGTCCCGGGCCGGGGTCGATCATGAAGCCGATTACCGGGCGCTGACCGCCAGCGGTGAGTACGTGTGGATTCGCGACGTGGTGCACGTGGAGCGCAAGGACGGCGAGGTGCAGGCGCTGATCGGCTTCATGTTCGACATCAGCGAGCGCAAGAAGACCGAAGAACACCTGATTCGCCTGCAGAAGCAGCTGGAGGAGTATTCGTTCCAGGACGGCCTCACCGGCATCGCCAACCGGCGCATGTTCGACACCGTGCTGGCGCGGGAATGGACCAGCGCCCAGCGCAGCCAATTGCCGCTGTCGTTGATCCTGTTGGATATCGACTATTTCAAGCAGTACAACGACCTCTACGGGCATATCAAGGGCGACGAATGCCTGCGCCAGGTGGCACGCACGCTGTCGCAGGCGGCCAACCGGCCACGGGACTTCATTGCGCGCATCGGCGGCGAGGAATTTGTGTGGTTGTTGCCGGAAACCGATGCCGAGTCGGCACGGCGCGTGGCCGAACGCTGCCTGCACTTGATCCGCCAGCAGCAGATCGCGCATGAGCACTCGGCGGTGTCGGACCTGCTGACACTGAGCCTGGGCGTAGGCACTTGCACGGTAACGCCGGGCGGCGCGGCGCTGGCCTTTGTCGAAGCCGTCGACAAATTGCTGTACCAGGCCAAGCGCAATGGGCGGATGCGCGCAGAGTTTGCCGACGTAGAGGATTGATACAACGCTCAAATCGCGGGCAAAAAAAATCCCAAGTAGCTGATGGAAACTTGGGATTTAAAAATGCATAAACCGTGGGAGGTGAACGCCCGGCTATATTACCCAGCGGGAAAACTTGTAACAAGATAATTTTCAACCTTTCGTCGGATTAAAACAGCGCTAAGTCATTCAATAACCACACTTTTTTAATGGATCCGATTATTGGAAATGCCACTTTTTGGTGCAATAACAGCGCATCGTTAAACAAACTTCGCTATTTAATTCCGCGATAAAAATAAGGTTATTGATTAAAAGTGCGTGGGCTTCTTCAAATAGTGCTGATACAGGTGTTTGCACGGATCCACCAACACAAGTTCGTCCTGGGGCGTGGCGCGCGAAACACTGGCTGCCTGACGGCATAACGCCAGGCGCTCCGCCGCCTCTTCCCGCTGCCGGTCGACCTGGGCATTGAGCCGAACGAAATAAGTCCCCAACAACACCGCGACACATAGAACGCCGACGCCAAAATAGCGCAAGGCGTTGGATTGAGGGGGTTCCAGCTCACTCATACACTCATTGCACCTTGTGTTTCTGATAGCGAACATCGTCGCCCTCGGCCGTGTCGACCACTGCCCAGCCAAGCCGCTGGTAAAAACCGTTGGCACGGATCTGATCCCGCCCATCCGTGATCAGGAAGAGCGTGTCGTGGTGCTCGAACAGCGCGGCCTCGGCCACTGCCATCAATTGGCGGCCCAACCCAAGGTTCGCGTGAGACGGCAATACAAACAGGGCGAACACCTCGCCTTCGGCAAGATCAACCATTGCAAACGCGACAGGCCTGCCGTCCAGTTCGGCAAGCCATACGCAAGGCGCCTCGCGCATGCTGTCGGCGACGACTTGCGGGGTAATGCCCAGCTCAGCCATCTGCTCGCGGCTTAAGTGGTTCTGCACCACGGCGGTGCGAATGTCGAAAATGGCATTGATATCGCCCGGAGTTGCCAACCGTATAACCGAACCCATGTGCACCGCCTCCCGATGAGACGCTCAATTGTATGTAAATTGAAACACATCGGTTGTGGTGGATTTGTAAAACAGTCAGCTGGATTGCGCGTTAATCCTGCTCACGCCGCCTGAACTGCCCCGGCGCCAGCCCGTGGGCCTTGCGGAAACACCGGGAAAAATACGCCTCGTCGGTAAACCCGCAACGGTGCGCAATCGCGCCGATCATCTGCGGGCTGTTGAGCAGCAGCGTGCGCGCCAGTTGCATGCGCCGGTCGAGCACCAACTGGGAGAAGGGTTTGCCGGTTTCCTTGCGCAACAGGTGGGTCAGGTAGTTGGGCGACAGGAACGCCGCCGCCGCGGCATCCGTCAGGTTCAGCGACGGCTCGTGCAAATGCTCGCGGATGTAGCCTTGCACCCGGGCCAGGGCATCCTTGCGCCCACGCCGGGTGGCGTTGTTGGCGGCGAACGCCTGGAGCGGTTCGGCGTACTGTTGGCACACCAGCCCGATCAACTGGAACAGGTAACCCTTGAGCCGCTCCCGGGCGCCGAAGCTGCGGTGGGCGTCCAGGGTGCGCATGTGTTCCAGCCAGGTTTTGACTTCTTCGAAGGCCGCGTCGTCGAGAATGAAGTCCAACTGCTCCTGGAAGCGGAACGGCGACAGCTCCGGCGCCTGGCCGATGGGGATGTCTTCCAGGTCCAGCGGGTCGCAGGTCAGTTGCGGCAGGAAAAAACCCTGGCTGAAATTGATCAGCATGAAGTCGCCGTCTTCGGGATGGGGAATCACATGCAGGCGATGGGGCAGGATAAAGGCCAGGGCCTTTTTCGGGAACGGGCGCACCGCACCGCCGATGTGCTGCACGGTGTCGCCGCCCAGGTTGATCTGAATCTGGAAGTATTCGTGGCGATGGGGACTGGTCAGCGCCGCCCTGCCCCGCTTGTCGCGGATGTAGAAGTCGGAGCGGTCGCTGCGTTGTTCCATGCCATAGGTGGTGATGCGGGTGCCGGGCATACGTACTTCTCGGAGGGCCTGGGCACCACTGTAGCGTCAACCCTGGCCGAGGGTGAAGCTCAGTTCGGCCAGGCCGTCGATCCCGGCGGTCACCACATCGCCCGGTTGCAAGGCGCCGACGCCCGCCGGGGTGCCGGTGAAGATCAGGTCGCCGGCCTTCAATGCCACCGATTTGGACGCGTGGCTGATCACCTCGCTGACCGACCAGATCTGGTCTGCCAGATCGCCCACTTGGCGTTGCTCGCCATTGACCTTGAGCCAGATACGCCCGCTGACCGGATGGCCGACGGCACTCACCGGCTGCAACGGGGTGCAGGGTGCCGATTCATCGAAGGCCTTGGCCCATTCCCACGGCCGCGACAGCTTTTTCGCCTGGGCCTGGAGGTCGCGGCGGGTCAGGTCGATGCCCAAACCGTAACCCCAGATATGCGCAAACGCATCTTCCGGGGCGATGTCCACGCCGCCCTTGCCGATGGCCACCACCAACTCGACTTCATGGTGCAGGTCGGCGGTCAATGGCGGATAGGCGATCACGCCCTCGGCAGGCACCACGGCATCCGCCGGCTTCATGAAAAAGAACGGCGGCTCGCGGTCGGGGTCGTGGCCCATTTCGCGGGCATGTTCGCTGTAGTTGCGCCCGACACAGAACACCCGGCGCAGCGGGAAGCGGGCGTCGTCGCCGTGGATGGCGAGGGACGGGGTTTCGTTGGGAGTGATGACGTAGCGGGTCATGGCATGTGCCTCTTCGGTTACCTGGGGCCAGTATGCGGACGGGCTCCGGGGCGAAGTTGGACAGGCTTACGCAGATTTTGTACTGAGCGGTGCATCGGTCACTTTGCCGAGCGAACCCAACACTGCTAGCCTCATCGCGCTTTCAACCCCTGATCCCGCAGAAAGGACTCTGATGAACATCATTCGCGCCGTCGCCCTCTTCGCCGCCTCATTGTTCTCGATGAACACTTCAGCCAAGGCCCCGCTTCCGGGATTCCAGTTGCCCAAGGCAGATTCGGAATATGACGAGAAGGTGTTGGCGGATATCAAGAAGATCGGCTGGCACCATGTGCATGTGCGGGCTGAAGACGGTGAGCCTTCGTTCGCCTACTCCCTGGGGTTCTACGCCAACTTCGGCCAACCGGAAATCATCGTATTCGGGCTGCCCCCGCAGATTGCCCAGCAGTTGCTGAACATCGCCGCGATCCGCTTTGCCGGTGCAAAAGCCGCCTATGAAACCTACAAGCCCTATGACGATATTGCCGAAGGCATGCGCATCGCCTTCATTCCTGTAGACCGCAGGCACTACCGCGAGTACCTCGGTTATGCCGGCTGGTTCTACGCCTCGATCAAAGCTGATTTCCCTGCGTTGCAAATGGTCTGGCCGGACAAACAAGGGCGCTTTCCGTGGGAGCCCAACTACGACCAGTCGTTCTCAAGGCTCCAATTGCTGCTGGATAAATAAGGGTTATTTACGCGCCAGCTTGTAGCGCAAACAGTCCTGATAAAAACTCTGGCGAATCACCTCGGGCTTGACCCGCGAACGGCTGTCGTAGGTCTGTTCGGTGATGCCCATGGCCATCATGTGCATCCAGGGTTTCTTGAACTGGTAGGTCTTCAGCTTCTGCCGCGCGGCGTACAGCGAGACGCCCGACAGCTTCAATTCCTGGGCCCGGGCGGCGGTGCCAGCCCCCCAACTGCACATGTACTTGTCGTTGTCCCGCAGCTCCCGTGCCTCAACCGAAACCGCCCCACCCGCCAGGGAACAGGCGATCAGCATGATTCCAACATTGCGCATTTGCATCCCGCCTAACCACCTGAAAATAAAAGTGATTTTGGCGAGAATTTTGTTACAAAGGGGCCAGCAAATTGCCTTCTCGATGAATTTTCCGACCTGAAACCGAACCAAGTAACAGCGCTGCCACTCAGGCATTTTGCCACTATTGGTTGCCGATGGCCCATTGCCTGACGATAATCGCGGCGCTCTCCCACACTCACGCAAGGAAACGCCGTGAAAAAGCTTCTACTGTTGACCCCATTGCTCGCGCTGCTGTTGCAAGGCTGCGGCGTCACCATGACGCAATACGAGCCGAACTTCGATAACGTCCAGGTCCTCAAGCAGGCAGCGCCGCTGCAACCCGTCAGCAATGCCCAGGTGACGGCCGCGTCGGGCGAAGGCTCGTTGTCTGTACGTGCCAACCCGATCCGCTCGCCCAGTGGCAGCATCCCGGCGCATATCCAGGCTGCAATCACCCAGGAACTGCAACTGGCAGGCCTGCTGAACCCGCAAGCAGAACGTCATCTGCAAGTGCTGGTGGTGAAGAATTCGCTGTCGGCAGGCATGGGCTCCGGCAACGGCACCCTGGCCGCGCGGTTTACCCTGCTCAAGGGCAATGACGTGGTGTACGACGCGACCAAGGAAGTGAATCACACCTGGCCCAGTTCGTTCTTCGGGTTCATTGCGATCCCGAATGCCGCCAACGCCTACAACCCGATGGTGCGGGATTTGCTCAAGTCGCTGTACAGCGACCCGTTGTTCATCAAGGCGCTTAAGTAAGGCCTGGGCTGCGAGGATCGGCCACCCGGCCCTCGCAGCTGTTTCAAACGTTCAGTTACGTGTCACGCTCGTGGCACGTCGGCATCCAGTGCCGAATACTTCAGGTTATTGCCGTCGACCATTTGCTTGAGCAGGGCATTGACCTGGCGGGTGAAGGTATCGGTCACCGCGTCTTTCGGCGTGTTGGCCATCAACGGGATGAACCAGATGCCCATCCAGGTATTGATCGAGTCGTGGTTGGTGCCGGTGCTCAGTGCCTGGCCTTGTGCGTCCACCGATTCCAGCTTCATGGTGTACTGATCAGTCCCCAGCGCCGGAATGATGGTGAAGGTAAAGCCACTGATAAAGGCCAGTACCAGTTGGCCGCCACCCGGTGGATGGTTGTAGACCTTCAGGCGCAGGCTGTAATCGCCTGGCTGCTTCTGGAATTCATCCAGGGTCACGCGACCAAACAGGCCGGAGTCAGTCAGGACTTTCTGCAGCTGTGGCTTGAGCATCTCACGCGCTTGTGGGACTTCGGCCGCGGCGGCATTTGTCGGCTCGCCCTGGTAGAACTTGAAGTCTACGTAGACGTTCGGTTTGTTGGCGTAGCTGGCCTTCGATGGCAGCGTGACGGGTGCCACTTCGTCTTTCGTGAAGCTGGCGCAGCCGCCCATCGACAACGTGATCAGGGCCAACCCCAGCATTTTTCCAATGTGCATTACGACTTCCTTAGTGAATGGAGCGTCTCCATGGCCGGAGTTGCTGGGGGCGGATGATAAAGAGTGGGTGGGAATGTTAAAAGGCCATCTCCTAGAAATACCCGCTCGCAGGCAGCACTAGTTGGCGGAGACCAGTTTCAGGCCGATCACGCCGGCCAGGATCAGCACGATGCACAAAACCCGCAATGGCGCGGTGGAATCGCCCAGCAATGCCATGCCGAGGATCGCGGTGCCCGCTGCGCCGATTCCAGTCCAGACCGCGTAGGCGCTGCCCACCGGCAGGGTGCGCAGTGCCATCGACAGCAGGATCACGCTGGAAACGCCGGTCACGACGGTGAGCAATCCGGGGGTGAATCGGGTGAAACCGTCCGAGGCCTTCATCGCGAACGCGAAGGCGATTTCAAGGATGCCGGCCAAGCCGAGCAGTAGCCATGCCATGGGATGAGCCCTCAGGAAATACAGTGGGTGTGTGGCGAGCAGCCCCGCCACACCGAATCAGCGTTGGCTATGCCTTGGCAGCTGCCGCTGGCGTGGTACGGAAGGTGATGCCCAGTCGGTTGAAGGCATTCATCAAGGCGATGCCGTAGGTCAGGTCAGCCAGTTCCTTGTCGCTGAACTCGGCGGCCGCTGCCGCATAGTCGGCGTCCGAAACATCACTGGCGGTCACGGCTTCGGCAAAGGCCAGCGCCACGCGCTCACGCTGGGTGAAGACTGCGCCAGCGTCGTGCCACACTGGCACCAGCACCAGCTTGTCCACGGCCAGGCCTTGCTTGAGCAGGTCCCGCGAGTGCATGTCGATGCAAAAGGCGCAGCCGTTGACTTGCGAAACCCGCAGGTAGACCAGGTCGATCAGCTCCTTGGACAGGCCGCTGTTTTGCAGGTAGACGTAAACCCCGCCGAACGCCTTGTAACCTTCAGGGGAAGCTTTGGAGTAGTCGAGACGCGTTGTCATGGTGAAGTCCTGTAGCGGTTGGATGAAGCCGCCATCTTGCGGCGCCATGGCCTACCCCAAAAGAGCCATGATCTGGCTTGAACACCAGACCATGAATGCCCGGATATGGCCTACTCTGAATCTTGATTCTTGGCTCTTTGGCCTGGGTCATGGGGTTCGTAGACTGAGGGCCATCCATCCAGGAAGCAACGCACCATGAATATCCTCCATGTCAGTGCCAGCCCTCGCGGGCAAGCGTCGGAGAGCAACGCCCTCTCCCTCAAGATCATTGAATGCCTGCGCCAGCGGCATCCAGACGCCGAGGTGATCCAGCGCGGCATTGCCGCAAATGCCCTGGCACCGGTGGACGAGCCTTATGCAACGTCCCAGCAGTCCCTCGTGGACGTCTCGTCCGAGGGGTCGATGGCCCAGTCCGAGCGGCTTGTTCAGGAACTGGAGCTGGCCGACATTGTGGTGATCGCCACCCCCATGCATAACTACTCGGTGCCCGCGGCCCTCAAGCTATGGCTCGATCACATCGCACGGGTGCGCCGCACCTTCGATATCTCGGCCCAGGGCAAGATCGGCCTGTTGCAGGACCGGCCAGTGTTCGTCGCCATCGCCTCAGGCGGGCGGTTTTCCGGGGAGCGCGCGCACCAGCCGGACTTCCTGACGCCGTACCTGAAAACCATACTGGGCATGATCGGCCTGCATGACGTGACCTTCTTCACCGTCGAAGGCACCGCTTCCCGCCCGGAAACTCTGGCCCAGACGCGCCGCCAGACCGACCAGGCGCTGCACGATTATTTCGCCACCTGAACAGGACCCGCCGCCGGATGAGCACTTCGATCAAGGCCTTTTCACCGCTGGACGCCGGCGCCGCGGAGCCGATTTACCGGCAACTTTACTGGCGGTTCCGCAGCGCGATTGCCGACGGTTTGCTCAAGCCGGGCGAACGCATACCCGCAGCCCGGGCCCTGGCCAAGGAGCTGGGGTTGGCCAGGGGCACCATCGATACGGCTTATTCGCTGCTGGCAGCCGAGGGCTATATCCAGGCCCGAGGCCAGGCCGGCACGGTGGTGGCTGAAGGGATCAAGGCCAGCCTGCCGGAGCGCCCCATGACGGCCAGCGACCACAATGCCGTTCGGCACAAGGCCGCCGTGTTGCCGTTTCAAATGGGGCTGCCGGCGCTGGATGCGTTCCCTCGCAAGATCTGGTCGAAAATCGCCGCCCGCTGCGAGCGGGCCAACCAGGTCGCCGACATGGACAACCCGTCCGTGTTCGGCCTGCACTCGCTG
>NZ_JACARK010000647.1:0-397 GCF_013386655.1 Pseudomonas sp. K5002
CCGCGCGCCCGGTGGACGGCGGCTTGCCGGGGATTGCCGTGCAGCCGGGCGCCACCGACGGCCTGAACAGCCAGCCGTGGCAAGCCAGCAACAACATGGGGCGCATGGCCGATGTGATGGCCGCCGACCTGAGCCGTCTGGCGCCCGAGGCCAAGCCGCAGATCGAAGCCAACCTGGCCGCGCTCAAGCAACGCCTGCTCAAGCTCACCGCCGACAGCGAAGCGCGACTGGCCAAGGCCGATAACCTGACGGTGGCCAGCTTGAGCGATCACTTTGGTTATCTCGTCAGTGGCTTGAACCTGGAGCTGGTCAGCACCGATGCAAGGGCGGATACCGAGTGGACACCCGAGGCGTTGCAGCAACTGAGCGAAGGCTTGAAGGAGAATGAGGTGGCCGT
>NZ_JACARK010000647.1:467-1168 GCF_013386655.1 Pseudomonas sp. K5002
GTGCTGCATCACCGCAAGCCAAGCGATGCAGTGCAGGCGGCGGTCACGGCGGGCGGGGCGAAGTTGCTGGTGCTGGGCACCGATGGCGCCGACCCGGTGGCGGAACTGGAAGGCAATGTGGATCAGGTGATCAAGGCGCTGTAACGCGCCTCTCACCGGCGAAACACAGTAAATGTGGGAGCGGNNCCCGCTCCCACATTTGAGTCGGTGTTATGCCCGAGGTCCGGGTCAGCCGGCAAGTGCCTGGCTATCCATCTTCTGGCGCAGGCTCAGCGGGCGCATGTCGGTCCACACTTCTTCGATGTAGGCCAGGCACTCTTTCTTCATCCCGCTCTTGCCCACGGTGCGCCAGCCTTCCGGCACGGCCTTGTAGTCGGGCCAGATGGAATATTGTTCTTCATGGTTGACCACTACCTGAAACAGGATGTCTTCGCGGTCGAATACTGAGGTCATTGCTGTTCTCCGTCGGGGTAAGGCTGGCTGCGCACCACGCACAGCTGATGTAAGAAGGAACGTGCCAGCCCGATAAAAAATTAGAGGCTGGTGACCGACGCCGCCAGGGCGCGACCAAAAATCTCGGCCACACGGTCGATTTCTACGGCAGTAATCACCAGCGGCGGCAGGAAACGCACGACGCTGCCGTGTCGCCCGCCCAGTTCGAGAATCAACCCGCGCTTGAGGCATTCACGCTGCACCAGCGG
>NZ_JACARK010000065.1:0-9319 GCF_013386655.1 Pseudomonas sp. K5002
TTAGCGGGAGGCGAATTCTACAGCGTTACACGCTGCTGTCAACACCTCTTTTTCTCCGCTTTCGACCGAGAAGATCGAACCGTTAATAGGGCCAAACAACACTGCCTTACTAACTCCTTCTGGGCTTCGATGATCTGAAGCAACTCGCTGTCGAAACCTACATAACTCATTGTTTACCAAGGAGTTTTCCGTTTCGACTGCGCCGGAAGTGGGGCGAATTATAGACTTCCAGAATCTGCCGTCAACCCTTAATTCAGCTTTTCTATCAATCCATCCCGACAATCACGGAATTCGTCTATATAGGAAGGAACCGTTAACTAATTGAGCAATATATTGCCCAACGCTCAACAGTTAAGCATCATAGCCACTCGGTTTCTTTCAATACGACCTCGGACGAATACCCTCAATGACCACTTCCCCGCGTAGCCTGGCTTCGACACTGTTTCCGGTCGGCCTGCTACTCATTGCCATGGCCTCTATTCAATCAGGCGCCTCGCTCGCCAAAAGCATGTTCCCCATCGTGGGCGCCCAGGGCACCACCACCCTGCGCCTGATTTTCGCCAGTGTGATCATGCTGCTCCTTTTACGCCCATGGCGCGCCAAGCTGACAGCCAAGTCGTTGCAGACGGTGATCGTCTACGGGATGGCGCTGGGGGGAATGAACTTCCTCTTCTATATGTCGCTGCGTACCGTTCCGCTGGGAATTGCAGTAGCCCTCGAATTCACCGGCCCACTGGCAGTAGCCATCTACGCTTCGCGACGCGCCGTAGACTTTCTCTGGATAGCCTTGGCGATTGTCGGACTTCTGCTATTGATCCCAGTGGGCGAAGCCAGCAGCGGCATTGACCTCACAGGCGCCGCCTATGCACTCGGCGCAGGTGCGTGCTGGGCACTCTACATTTTGTTTGGCCAAAAGGCCGGCGCCGACAATGGCGTTCAGACTGCGGCCCTCGGCGTAATGATTGCAGCGTTGTTTGTTGCACCGATAGGTATCGTTCACGCGGGCGCCGCACTCCTCACACCCTCGCTGATCCCGATCGCCATTGGTGTCGCGGTTTTATCCACCGCCCTGCCCTACACCCTGGAGATGGTCGCCCTGACTCGCCTGCCAGCCCGCACGTTCGGAACCCTGATGAGTATCGAACCCGCGTTCGGCGCCCTGTCCGGGCTGTTTTTCCTTCAAGAGCACTTGTCCCTGGCGCAATGGCTGGCCATCACCTGCATTATCCTGGCCTCGGTGGGTGCAACCCTGACCATGCGTAACGAATCAAAACCACTCGTTCCAGCCGATTGATTCAGGATTTGACGTAGCTATGGCATTTGCCGCTCAATTAGGCCATGTTTAGGTCGTAACCCAGTGTCATTCATGGAGATTTTCGATAAGGACATCATGAACGCTACACTCGAGAGCGAGCAAAGCCAGCTTCGTGCACTTAAGCGAGGCGGCTATTAAGGATAGTAATGAAGCGAATTTTGATGCTGTTCATGATTGTGGCAATCGCAGGTTGTGCCGCGACCACCAAGACCGAAGTAAAACGGGGAAAGAAGGGCCTGCATATCAACTGCTCAGGCCTGTCCTCTTCCTGGGACCAGTGCTACGCCAGTGCAGCTAATTCGTGTGGCGCCAAAGGCTATAAAGTCATCGCCAAGTCGGGGGACAACGCCGAAGACCCAGGCGACTACCCGTTCGGCCTTAACCCCGCCGGCTACACAAGCCGAAGCATGATTGTCATCTGCAAGTAACTGTCGATGACCTCACAGCCTCGACAGCTGCTGGCTGAGCACCTCGTAGTTCGATGACAGGACCTGTGCCTGCACCTGCGGGTCGACCATCATCCGCGCCACCACCAGGGCGCCGATGCATTGCGACAGAATCGACCACGCCAGGGCCTCGCTGCCCAGTGTTGCTGCCCACCCCACCTGCAATCGGCAAATCCAGTCCTGCGCCTGTTGACGAACGGCCACATCAGATCGCGCAATCTCCGCCCCCAGGCTCGGCAACGCACATCCGGCTTCGGATTGCTCCACATGGGCCATGCTCAGGTAGAACTTCAAACAGCGATCCAGCCGCTCACGGCTTTGCACCCCGTCGCCATTCAATCGCTCAAGGCTGTGGCTCAATTCACGCTCGACAATCGAACTGAACAATTCATCCTTCGAAGCGAAGTGGCTATAAAACGCACCGCCACTCAAGCCAATGGCCTTCATCAAGCCATCCACCCCGACACTGGCAAAACCCTCTTTCTTCGCCAGTGCCGCACTGCTGTCCAGAAGCTTTTCCCTGGTTTGCTGCTTGTGACTAGCCGGATATCGCATCGCTTCCTCCACTGTGCTGTCAGCTTGACGCCTGCTGGATCGTAGCATAACGTTCGTTTGGCAAACGATCGTTTACTAAAGGATCTCCCATGACGAACAACAAGAAAATCGTACTGGTAGTGGGTGCCGGCGATGCCACAGGTGGTGCCATCGCCAAGCGTTTCGCCCGTGAGGGTTACGTCGCCTGCGTCACCCGGCGCAGCGCCGATAAACTGCAACCCTTGGTGGATAGCATCCACGCAGCAGGTGGCGAGGCGCATGGCTTTGCCTGCGATGCCCGCAAGGAAGAAGACGTTATCGCGCTGATCGAGCGGATTGAAACCGAGCTGGGCCCCATCGAAGCCTTCGTGTTCAACATCGGCGCCAATGTGCCGTGCAGCATCCTGGAAGAAACCGCCCGCAAGTACTTCAAGATTTGGGAGATGGCCTGTTTCTCAGGCTTCCTCAACGCGCGGGAAGTGGCCAAGCGCATGGTCACCCGTAACCGCGGCACCATCCTGTTTACCGGTGCCACGGCCGGGTTGCGTGGAGCCGCCGGCTTTGCCGCGTTCGCTGGAGCCAAACACGGGATCCGTGCACTGGCGCAAAGCATGGCTCGCGAACTGGGCCCACGGAATATCCACGTCGCCCACGTCGTCGTGGATGGCGCCATCGACACCGACTTCATCCGCGACAACTTCCCGCAAAAATACGCCCTCAAGGATCAGGACGGCATTCTCAATCCGGACCACATCGCCGATAACTATTGGTACCTGCACAGCCAGCCCCGGGACGCCTGGACCTTCGAGCTGGACCTGCGCCCCTGGAATGAACCCTGGTAAGCGCGCCCCATAACAATAAACTGCGAGTATCCAGCATGAGTAAAACAGTAGAATTTTTCTTCGACCTCGGCAGCCCTGACACCTATCTGGCCTATACCCAACTTCCAGGCCTGTGCGCTGCAACCGGCACCCAGCTGATTTACAAGCCAATGCTGCTGGGCGGGGTGTTCAAGGCCACCGGCAATGCGTCACCGGCCACCGTTCCCGCCAAAGGTCGCTACATGTTCCAGGACCTGGCACGCTACGCCCAGCGCTACCACGTTCCGCTCAAGTTCAATCCGCACTTTCCCATCAACACATTAATGCTGATGCGTGCGGTCACCGGCGTCCAAATGCGCCAGCCCGAACGCTTTCTCGACTTCATCGACTGCCTGTTCCACGCACTCTGGGTCGAGGGCCGACACTTGGGAGACCTGTCTGTGGTAGCCGCAGTGCTGACCGAACACGGCTTTGATCCTGAAGCAGTCCTGGCGCTGACCAACGATGACGAAGTCAAGACAACCCTCAAGGACAACACCGAACACGCGATTCAGCGTGGCGTATTCGGTGCCCCCAGTATGTTCGTCGGCGACCAGTTGTTCTTTGGCCAGGATCGCCTGGACTTTGTGCGCGAAGCGCTGGGCTAGATCGCAGCCGTACGCACCTGCAACCACTCCAGCGCTGCACCGCTGAGCAGCGGGCTCAGGCGCTCACGGACGTGTGCGTGGTAATCGTTGAACCACTGGCGCTCCTCCACCGTCAGCAACGACGGCTCCAGGCAACGGGTGTCGATCGGGCACAGCGTGAGTGTCTCGAACTTGAGGAACTCGCCAAACTCGGTCTTGCCCGCTTCACGGTTCAACACCAGGTTCTCGATGCGCACACCCCAGCGGCCCGGCCGGTAAGTGCCGGGCTCGATGGAGGTAATCATGCCTGCCTGCATTGCCGTTTGCGGCGCCGCGACGGCTTGGTACGCGATCACCTGCGGGCCTTCATGCACATTGAGGAAATAGCCGACGCCATGACCGGTACCGTGGCCGTAGTCCACACCCTCGGCCCAGATCGGCGCACGGGCAATCGAGTCCAGCAGCGGCGAGAGAATGCCCTTGGGGAAATGCGCGCGGGACAAGGCAATCACACCTTTGAGCACCCGCGTGCAGTCGCGCTTCTGCTCTTCGCTTGGCGTCCCGATAGGCACCATCCGCGTGATATCGGTCGTGCCGCCCAGGTATTGGCCACCGGAGTCGATCAGCAGCAAGCCATCGCCCTCGATCAGCGCGTGTTCTTCTTCAGTCGCGTGATAGTGCGGCATCGCGCCATTGGCGTTGAATGCGGCAATCGTATTGAAGCTCAGCGACACATAACCCGGACGACGGGTACGCGCTGCCGTCAGGTGCTCATCAATGGTCAGTTCGGTGATGCGCTCACGGCCCAACGCGCTGTCGAGCCAGGCGAAGAATTCACACAGGGCCGCGCCATCCTGCTCCATGGCCTGGCGAATGTGCTCGGCGTCCGCCAGGCTCTTGCGCGATTTGGCCAAGGTGGTCGGGTTAAGCCCCTCGATCAGCGTGACGCCACTGCCCAGGTTTTCCAGCAAGCCGGCGGTCACCCGGGCCGGGTCGACCTGCACACTCGCGCCCGAAGGAATGTCCTTCAACGCCGCTGCGACTTCGCTGTAATCGCGCAGGGTCACGCCATCCTGTTCCAGCACCGTGCGAAGCTCGGCATCGACTTTGCTCAGGGCCACAAACAGCGTCGCCTGCTGCTGGCCGATCAAGGCAAACGAGACAAACACCGGGTTGAACGAAACGTCGCCACCCCGCAGGTTAAACAGCCAGGCAATGTCATCCAGGGTCGCGATGAAATGCCAGTCGGCCCCCTTTTCCTTCAAGCTGGCACGCAGGGCTGCGAGCTTCTCGCCACGGCTGACGGTGGCCTGGGGTGGCAGATGTTGATAGATCGGTTGGTTCGGCAAGGTTGGACGGTCTTGCCAGACTTCATTCAACAAGTCGATATCCGTGCGCAAGCGTGCACCACGTGCCTCCAGCTTGCTGCCCAGGGTGCGCGCCGAGGCCACGGCCATGACCGCACCATCAACGGCCACCACGCCGCCTTCCGGCGTTTGCTCCGCGAGCCATTCCAGCGGCCCGGGCTGGCCGGGTTGCAGCTTGACCAACTCGATGCCGCTGCCCTTGAGCTCCTTGGTCGCCTGTTCCCAATAGCGGCTGTCTGCCCATACACCGGCAAAATCCGCAGTAACAATCAGCGTACCCACCGACCCATGGAAACCCGACAACCACTGACGGCCCTGCCAGTAACCCGGCAGGTATTCGGACAAGTGCGGATCCGCCGACGGCACCAACAGGGCATGAATGCCCTCGCGGCTCATCAGTTCGCGGGTGTGCGCCAGGCGCTGGGGAACCGTTCCATGGGTCAAAGGCTGTGTGCTCATCGTGTCTCCTGCTAACCACTAATAATTGTTATGGGGTCAAACGGCCCAGAACGCCGGTGCGCTGGCCAGTGCCGCCTTGATCAGCTGTACCGCCTGATCGATATCCTGCTCGGTGGTAAACCGCCCGAGGCTCAAGCGAATGGTGCGACCTGCGCTGCGGGCATCATGGCCCAGCGCCAGAAGCACATGGGACGGTGCATTGCTCGCCGAATTGCAGGCCGAAGTGGCCGAGAAGGCAATGCCCGCGCTCAAGGCGGCGGAATTGAACTCGCCTTCGCTGAACGTCAGGCTCAGGGTGTGGGGAATGCGTTGGGTAAGGCTGCCATTGAGGCGCACCCCGGCAATTGTATTCAGCTGTTCCAGCAGGCGCTCGCGCAAGGCAACGATGGTCGCCTTTTCTTCAGCAAAGGACGCTGCCGCCAGGGCAAACGCGGTGCCCATGCCGGCAATCTGGTGAGTTGCCAGGGTGCCCGAACGCAAACCACCTTCATGGCCACCGCCGTGAATCTGCGCCAGCACTTTCTGCTGCGCACGTGGGCCGACGTACAACGCGCCGATACCCTTGGGACCATAGAGTTTGTGTGCGGAAAATGACATGAGGTCCACTGGCCATTCGGCCAGGTCAATCTCGACCTTGCCTGCGCCCTGCGCCGCATCCACGTGAAACAGCGCGCCATGCTCGCGCACGCGTGCGCCAATCGCCCGGATATCGTTAAGGGTGCCCAGCTCGTTGTTCACCAGCATCAGCGACACCAGGAAGGTGTCCTCACGCAATGCTTCGCTCACCGCCTCGACACTGATCAAACCCTCGGCGTCCGGCACCAGGTACGTCACGGCAACCCCGGCTTCCTGCAACTGGCGAGCGGTGTCGAGCGTGGCCTTGTGTTCAATCTGGCTGGTGATGATGTGCCCGCCGGCCACGCCGCGCGCCTGGGCAACGCCCTTGATGGCGAGGTTGTTGGACTCGGTGGCACCGGAGGTCCAGACAATCTGTGCCGGCTCGGCGCCGACCAACTCAGCCACCTGGCCCCGTGCCTGCTCAACCGTTTGCCGGGCCTGTTGGCCGAACGCGTGGGAACTGGACGCAGGGTTGCCGAAGTTGGCATTGAAGCCCAGACACTCAACCATCACCTGGATGACCCGCTCATCCACCGGCGTGGTGGCGGCGTAGTCGAAATACAGCGGACGTTTATTCATGACGTTAAAGACTCGCAGAGCAGGTTCCCGAGAACAACGTCTCAGGGGCCGCAATCAGGAAGGAAGATGGTTTACCTGATCCCGTGCCGTTAAAGAAAGACCACTTTATTTAAAAGTGCGTAGGAACGCTCCTGAAATTCAGCTTAACAGGCTCCGGGAAACGGATGGCAAACAAAAAGCCCGAGGTTCCTGTAGGAAACCTCGGGCTCTTCAGACCTCGCCACTGACTCAACTGGGGCGACCGTGCAGCGTCATGCTGCGCTCGGCATTCATCTCACCCTGACGGTCGAAACCGAAGGTGTTCCGTGGCTGGCCGGTCAGTTCGGCTTTCTTCTGTTGGTATTCATCAAATGACAGGCCTCGACGGCTCAGGGCTTCAAGCGCCAGTTCCTTGCTCTCCTCGGCCGAATAGCCACGCAGTTCGGGCGACGAATGCGTCGCACAACCGGCAAGGACTGAGGTGACAAGCAATACGGAAATGGCGAGAAAACGGTTCATGGCGAAGGTCCTGCGAAACGGGTTGAAGTCAATGAGTACAGGCTACTCCCGCACCTGCACGGTGAAAAATCATCAGCCGTGATAGTCGCTATCAACCTTTGCGACACTTCTGATAGTCGCGCCATATATTCCATTTAGGTCTATAAATATGGAAATACGTTCATTTACGGAATAAACACAACCCTCTATAAATGGCCTCAACACTCACGCCACTGTTCGCCTGGCAACTGTTGCCCAGGCAACAGTCATTCAACAAAACACCAGGCAGACAACACCACCATTTTCCAACACCTGGCACAGAGGCCACGCCAGTCAAGGGCTGCACAGCTTGGTACAGCTCTTGCTCAAGCCCTGCTACTGCTCTTGCCCTGAGCCACTGTTGAAAAAGGAACTGTTGATGACCCGTCCACTGAATGTCGTTGCCCTCTCCGGCGGAACCTGGCGTCCGTCCCGCACCCTGGTGTTGACCCAGGCGGTGCTGGCCGAACTGGCCGATCAATTGCCGATCCAGGCCACCCTGATCGAACTGGGCGACATTGCCCGGCCGCTGGGCGGCGCACTGTCCCGCCAGGAACTGCCCGCCGACGTCGAAGCGCAACTGCAGGCCATCGAACAGGCCGACTTGCTGATCGTTGCCGCGCCGGTGTATCGCGGCTCCTATCCCGGCCTGCTCAAGCACCTGTTCGACCTGGTCGACCTCAACGCCCTGATCAACACCCCGGTGTTGCTGGCGGCCACCGGCGGCAGCGAACGCCACGCCCTGGTACTCGATCACCAGTTGCGCCCGCTGTTCAGTTTCTTCCAGGCCCTGACCTTGCCCATTGGCGTGTACGCCACCGAGGCCGATTTCACCGATTACCACATAACCAGTGAGCCCTTGAAGGCCCGCATTCGCCTTGCTGCAGAACGCGCCGCGCCGTTGTTTGCCGCGCATCCCACCTCTCTGCTGAAAATCGCTTAAGGATTTGTCATGGATGTTTTCTGGTTTCTGCCTACACACGGTGACGGCCACTACCTGGGCACCACCCAGGGCGCTCGCCCGGTCACCCTCAACTATTTGAAACAAGTCGCCCAGGCCGCCGACAACCTCGGCTACCACGGCGTGCTGATTCCCACCGGCCGCTCCTGCGAAGACTCCTGGGTGATTGCCTCGGCGCTGGTGCCGTTGACCGAACGCCTGCGTTACCTGGTGGCGATTCGTCCGGGGATCATCTCGCCAACCGTCTCGGCCCGCATGGCCGCCACCCTCGACCGGCTGTCCAATGGCCGCCTGTTGATCAACGTGGTGACCGGCGGCGACCCCGACGAAAACCGCGGCGACGGCAGCTTCCTCGATCACAGCGAACGCTACGAAGTGACCGACGAATTCCTCAAGATCTGGCGCCGCGTGCTGCAAGGCGAATCGGTGGATTTCGAAGGCAAACACCTGCGCGTGCAGAACGCCAAGGCACTTTACCCACCGGTGCAGAAGCCATATCCACCGCTGTACTTCGGCGGTTCCTCGGACGCTGCCCACGACCTCGCCGCCGAACAAGTCGACGTGTACCTGACCTGGGGCGAACCACCGGCCGCCGTCGCCGAGAAACTCGCCGACGTGCGTGAGCGCGCCGCCCGCCACGGGCGCACCGTCAAATTCGGGATTCGCCTGCATGTGATCGTGCGCGAAACCGAAGAAGACGCCTGGAAAGCCGCGGCCAAACTGATCGAGCACATCAGCGACGAGACCATCGCCGCCGCGCAAAAATCCTTCTCGCGCTTTGACTCCGAAGGCCAGCGGCGCATGGCCGCCCTGCACGACGGGCGCCGCGACAACCTTGAGATCGCCCCCAACCTGTGGGCCGGCGTCGGCCTGGTACGTGGCGGCGCGGGCACGGCCCTGGTGGGCAACCCTCAGCAAGTCGCCGAGCGCATCAAGGAATACGCAGACCTGGGCATCGAAAGCTTCATCTTCTCCGGCTACCCGCACCTGGAAGAGGCGTATCGCTTTGCCGAACTGGTGTTCCCGCTGCTGCCGGAACCCTACGCCAGCCTGGCCGGGCGCGGCGTCACCAACCTC
>NZ_JACARK010000648.1:0-2499 GCF_013386655.1 Pseudomonas sp. K5002
GGGTATATGGCTACTACGTGCTGCCGTTCCTGCACAACGAGCGGATTGCCGCGCGCGTGGATCTGCGGGCGGAGCGGGCGGCCGGACGCCTGGCGGTGCATGCCGTTCACGAGGAAGAGCCGGGGCTGGACGAGGAGGGCATGCGCGCGCTGGCCCTGAATCTGCGGCAGATGGCCGACTGGCTCGGGCTTGAGCAGATACAGCTCAATTGCCAGCGGGCCAGTGCGGCACGGTTGCGGGTAGAGCTTTTAACGCTTGACCTGTTTTAGCGTCTCGGCGATCAGGAATGCCAATTCCAGCGACTGATCGGCATTCATCCGTGGGTCGCAGTGGGTGTGGTAGCGGTCCGACAGCCCGTCTTCAGTAATCGGCCGCGCGCCACCGATGCACTCGGTGACGTTCTGCCCGGTCATCTCGATATGAATCCCGCCGGCGTAAGTGCCTTCGGCTTCATGCACCTGGAAGAACTCCTTCACCTCACTGAGAATCTGCGCGAAGTCCCGTGTCTTGTAGCCGCTGCTGGCCTTGATGGTGTTGCCGTGCATCGGGTCGGAACTCCACAGCACCTGCTTGCCCTCGCGCTGTACCGCGCGGATCAGGTTGGGCAGATGGTCGCCGACCTTGCTGGCACCCATGCGCGCAATCAGGTTCAGGCGGCCCGGGTCGTTGTCCGGGTTGAGGATGTCGATCAGGCGGATCAGGTCGTCGGGGTTCATGCTCGGGCCGACCTTGACCCCGATCGGGTTGTTCACCCCGCGCAGGAATTCGACGTGGGCACCGTCAAGTTGGCGGGTGCGATCACCGATCCAGAGCATGTGTGCCGAGCAGTCGTAATAGTCGTTGGTCAGGCTGTCGCGGCGCACGAAGGCTTGTTCGTAGTTGAGCAGCAGCGCTTCGTGGGCGGTGAAGAAACTGGTCTCGCGCAGTTGCGGCGAGCTGTCCATGCCACAGGCACGCATGAAGGCCAGGGTTTCGTCGATGCGGTCGGCCAGTTGGCTGTACTTCTCGGCCAGGGCGGAGTTGGCGATGAAGTCCAGGTTCCACTTGTGCACCTGGTGCAGGTCGGCAAAACCGCCCTGGGCAAACGCCCGCAGCAGGTTCAGGGTGGCGGTGGACTGGTGGTAGGACTGCAGCAGGCGGTCCGGATCGGGCACGCGGCTTTTTTCGTCGAAGCCGATACCGTTGACGATATCGCCGCGGTAGGCGGGCAGGGTGATGCCGTCGATGGTTTCATCGTTGGAAGAGCGCGGCTTGGCGAACTGGCCCGCCATACGCCCGACCTTGACCACCGGGCAGCCGGCAGCGAAGGTCATCACAATCGCCATCTGCAGGAGCACCTTGAAGGTGTCGCGGATTTTTGCCGCCGAGAACTCGGCAAAACTCTCGGCGCAATCGCCGCCTTGCAACAGGAAGGCGCGACCCTGGGTCACCTCGGCAAACTGACGGCGCAACTCACGGGCTTCACCGGCAAACACCAGCGGCGGATAGCTCGCCAGGTTTTGCTCGACCTGCGACAAATGCGCGGCGTCAGGGTACTGGGGTTGTTGCTGGATCGGCAGGGCGCGCCAGCTGTCGGGGCTCCAGGGTTGGCTCATCATGAACTCGAGTGATTTGCGGTCGGGCCGTCATGTTATCAGCAATTAGTACGTGACCTGCTGCCGCCGGTTCGCCCACAATCCCGGCTTTCCCGTTGGCACGCCGTTAGGAGTTGCAATGTCTGAGGAGCGCGTCGAGCGCCTGCTGGCCGAGGTCCATGATGACTTCGGCATGATCCGCGTGCTGGAAGTGGCCGATTACCGCTTTCTCGAGTTTGGCGATGCCATCGAGCAGAGTTGTGTGTTTACTGCTGACCCGAGCTGGTTGGAGTATGACTACACCCGCGCGATGCTGATTGGGGCGTTGTGTCATGAGCAGCCGGAGAGTGCGTTGTTCCTGGGCTTGGGCGCTGGGACGTTGACCCAGGCTTGCCTGAAGTTTCTGCCTTTGGATGATGTGGAAGCCATCGAACTGCGGCCTGATGTGCCGCGTCTGGCCATTGAGTACTTGGGGCTGGATGATGATCCTCGGCTGTATATCCGCGTTGGGGATGCGTTGGAATTGCTGCCTTCGGCTGAGTCGGCGGACCTGATTTTTGTCGATCTGTATACGGATGTTGGCCCTGGGGTTGGGCACCTGGCCTGGACGTTTCTGGAGAATTGCCAGAAGAAGCTGAACCCGGGGGGGTGGTTGGTGATTAATCAGTGGGCTACGGATGATGGGAAGCCGTTGGGGGCGGCGTTGTTGCGTGGGTTGTATCACCGGCATTATTGGGAGTTGCCGGTGAAGGAGGGGAATGTGATTTTGCTGGTGCCGGCGGATCTGGATCAGGTGCTCGATGTGGCGGCGTTGTCTGCGCGGGCTGAGGCGTTGGCGCCGCGGTTGGGGTATTCGTTGCAGTCGCTGATCAAGGCGATTCGGCCGGCTACGTAGGGTTTTGATTGTGTACATATCCGTTGCTGC
>NZ_JACARK010000649.1:0-1401 GCF_013386655.1 Pseudomonas sp. K5002
TTCCAAAGTGAGCCGCTGTAAGAGCGGAACCATAGGTGGCCGTTACCTAAATAACGGATATACACACCACACCACCACTCAAATCCTACGTCTACGCCCCAACTGCGGAATCCCCAAAGCAGGCACCACCTCCACCCGCTCCACCCGCCTCCCAACCACCCCCGCCAACCCCACCACCGTCGGCTGACTGAACAACGACCGGGCATCCACCTCCAACCCCGCCTTACGCAGCCGCGCCACCACCCCCACGGCCAACAACGAATGCCCCCCCAACTCAAAGAAATGATCCTGACGCCCCACCCGATCCAGCTTCAGCACCTGCGCCCAAACCCCAGCAATCACCTTCTCCACCTCCCCCTGAGGCGGTTCATAGGCGCGACTCAACACCGCCTCCACCCCAGGCTCCGGCAACCCCTTGCGATCCAGCTTCCCCGCCGGATTAAGCGGCCACACCTCCACCCGCACAAACGCCGAAGGCACCATGTACTCAGGCAACCCCTCCACCATGTAACTGCGCAACGCCTCAAGCCCCGGCACCGCATCACGAACAGTGAAATACGCCACCAACCGCTCATCCCGAATCAACACCGCCACCTCGCGCAATGCAGGATGCGCCGCCAACCGTGCCTCAACCTCCCCCAGCTCCAGCCGCACCCCACGCAGCTTCACCTGAAAGTCATTGCGCCCCAGAAACTCCAGGTTCCCGTCCGGCAAATACCGCACCAGATCCCCCGTGCGATACAACCGATCCCCCGCCACAAACGGGCTATCGATAAACCGCTCCGCCGTCATCTGCGCCAACCCCAGATACCCGCGAGCCACGCCCACCCCGCCGATATGCAACTGCCCACTGCACCCCAGCGGCACCGGCCGATCATGCTCATCCAATACGTAAAGCCGGGTATTACTGATGGCCCGCCCAATCGGCAACTGCAACCCCGGCACCGGCGCACCCGGCTCCAGCGTCCAGGCACTGCTGTCCACCGTCGCCTCGGTCGGTCCGTAGACGTTATGCAAGCGCACTTTGGGCAACCGCGCCTGAACCCCACGGGCCAAGGCCTCTGTCAGCTCCCCACCACCGCATAAAACGTCGGTAAGGCTGGTACAAAGCGCAGACTCCTCCAGCTCCAGAAACTGCTGCAACATCGCCGGCACAAACTTGATCACGCTGACCTGTTGCTCACGAATCACCTGCGCCAGGTACGCCGGTTCACGGTGCCCATCGGGACGCGCCAGGACCAGGCGCATGCCATTGGTCAGCGGCCAGAACAGCTCCCACACCGAACCGTCAAAACTGAACGGCGCCCGCTGCAACAACGCGCCACCCTCGGCATTCGGGCACAGTTGCGAGCCCCAGTGCATGAGGTTGCCCAGGCCGCGATGCTCGATCATCACGCCCTT
>NZ_JACARK010000650.1:0-1617 GCF_013386655.1 Pseudomonas sp. K5002
TCTGTGTGTTTTGCGTTGCCAGCAGCGGCACCTACCCGGCCTACCGTGAAGCAGCCGTGGCCCTCGGGCGCGCGCTGGAGGAGCGCAAGCTGACCCTGGTGTACGGCGGCGGCGCCGTGGGCCTGATGGGTATCGTCGCCGATGCGGCGCTGGAAGCCGGCGGCGAGGTGATCGGAATTATTCCCGAAAGCCTGAAAAACCTCGAAATCGGCCACAAAGGCCTGACCCGCCTGGAGGTGGTCGACGGCATGCACGCCCGCAAGGCACGCATGGCCGAGCTGAGCGACGCCTTTATTGCGCTGCCGGGCGGCCTGGGCACCCTGGAAGAACTGTTCGAAGTCTGGACCTGGGGCCAGCTCGGCTACCACGGCAAACCGCTGGGTTTGCTCGAAGTGAACGGTTTTTACCGCAAGTTGACCGATTTTCTTGATCATATCGTCGGCGAAGGCTTCGTCCGGGCACCGCATCGTGCCATGCTGCAAATGAGCGAATCGCCGGCTGAGCTGCTTGACGTACTGGATGCCTGGCAACCGCTGGTCCTGCCCAAATGGGTGGACCAAAAACCCGATTAACCCTTGGGACGCGATTAAAGGCAGAATACGCGCCGCTCAACCTCACCTTCGACCCCAGAGGATCGCCCATGGCAAAACCTAATTACTCCTTCGCCAAACGTCAGAGAGACTTGGCCAAAGAGCAGAAGAAAGAGGAAAAGCTGCAGCGCAAGAAAATTGCAGCCGACGAAGAAGCCGGTGCACTGAACCCGGATGCTGAAGGTACAGTGGCTACAGACGAAACCGAAGCACCGAAAGACGCTGAATAGGTGATCGTTCCCACGCTCNNCGGAGCGTGGGAACGATCTTGTGCATTACTCCAGCGGCATCACCGTCACCTGCACTTCCGGGTCATGGCTCCCTCCCCCCAGAATCACCCCCCGCAACGGCGAAACATCGGAAAAGTCCCGGCCCCAGGCCAGGGTGATGTGTTCCAGTGCCGGCTGCACATTGTTGGTCGGGTCAAAATCCACCCAACCCGACACCGGGCAAAACACCGACACCCACGCGTGGGACGCATCCGCGCCGATCAACCGTGGTTGGCCGGGCGGTGGCTGGGTCAGCAGGTAACCACTGATATACCGCGCCGCCAGGCCCCGGGAACGCAGGCACGCGAGCATCAGGTGGGCGAAGTCCTGGCACACGCCGCGCCGGCGCTCCAGCACTTCCACCAACGGCGTGGCGACCTGGGTGGCTTCGGCATCGAAAGTAAATTCGCTGAAGATCTTCTGCATCAGCGCCTGCACACCCAACAGCAACGGACGACCAGCCGGGAAACAGTCTTCGGAGAACTCGACGAAGCTTTTCTTCAAATGCACATAGGGCGATTCGAACCGATAGCGGCACGCCTCGATCACTTCGGCCGACAGCGGCTGGCTGCTGTAGGTCAGGCCGTTGCGGGTCTGGTCCCAGGCCGGCGACAGGCTGAAATCCAGCAGCGGCCGCGCCAACACCTCCACTGTCAGCCCGGCGTTCACCAGCAGTTCATCATGGGGCCGCTCGAATGCCAGCCGGGTGATCGGGTTGCCGAACACATCCAGTTCATCCCGGCGCGAGGTCGGTTCTG
>NZ_JACARK010000651.1:0-430 GCF_013386655.1 Pseudomonas sp. K5002
CGCCTTCGCCCAGACCCAGAATGCCCGCAGCGTCGTATTGCTCGGCCACGGCACCGGCGCCTGGTGGGCCGCGCGTTACCTGAGTGAAAAACAACCGGCGCAGGTGCAGAAATTTGTCATGGTGGCCGCGCAGACCCCGGCGGGCCGTGCCCCGGACCTGCAACAACTGGCACCGAAACTGAAGCTGGCCACGGCAGACTTTTTCTACCAGGACAACGCCCAGGCACGCAAAGCGGCCCAGGAACGTTCCCAGGCCAGCAAGCGTTTGAAGAATGACAGCTACAAGCAGGTGTCGTTGAAGGCCCTCCCCGATAACAGCCAGGCAGGGCAAGAGCAGCTGTACCGGCGGATTCGCGGGTGGCTGAGCCCGCAAAATCCCGGAGACTGATCGTAAATCTCAAAAACACTGGAGAACAAAATGTGGGAGCGG
>NZ_JACARK010000651.1:447-1071 GCF_013386655.1 Pseudomonas sp. K5002
GTCGCACCGCCACTCCCACAATTGATCCGGTTTACACCATAAAAAAGCAGCGCCTGATGATTCTGTTAGCGAAAGTCTCGCCTTTCGCGAATCAGCGCGTAGGCGTTGTGCAGCTCGCGGGTACGTTCGGTCGCCTCCCGCACCTGGGCTGGACTGGCGCCACTGCCGGCAATTTTGTCTGGGTGGTGCCGGCTGAGCAGGCGCCGGTAGGCACGCTTGATCACCGCGGGCTCCGTCGTCGACGTCACCCCCAGAATCCGCAACGCCTCCTGATAAGCCCCGCCACGATTGGCCAACGGCTTGCGCTCCGGCTCATAGTCAGCCGCCAGCGCCTGGATCTGCTGGATCGTCCAACCCAGCCATTTGCCCCATTGTTCAATCAACTCGCGCTCGGCCGTACTGGCCTTGCCGTCCGCCCAGGCCATGCGCCAACAGGCACGCAGCACACCTTCCGCCGCATGGGGCTGGGCCTTGAGCACGCCCAGATAACTGCGTATCCGGTCCGAGCCGGACTTGCCGCGATTGAACGCGGCAATCGCACGGCGCTGGGCCGGTTCGGCCATGTCCAGCGAGCGCATTTCCTGGCGCGCCTGCTTGATATGCCCGTCCACCACCCGGCCGTTG
>NZ_JACARK010000652.1:0-2107 GCF_013386655.1 Pseudomonas sp. K5002
CAACTGCTGCTCGATGCGCTTCAACGCCGCGCTGGCCACCGCCGCCGACATGTCCATCACCCGTGCTGCCGCCGAAAGGCTGCCCAGGTCTGCCGCACGCACAAACAACTGCAAGTCATCAAAACGCAGCACGCCGACCGCCCATTATCAAAAAAGCATTGAAAGAGACTGCTCTTTTAGCGGGTTTTATCTTCCAGAGAAATAGCCAATCATCTGTCCATCCCGTTCATCACGTGTCTGGAGTCGAATATGTCTGCTGCCTTTAACGTCATCGCCACGCTGATCGCCAAACCCGGCCAACAGGCCACCCTGGAAACCCTGCTGCGCGAGCTGCTGGAACCGACCCGCATCGAAGCCGGCTGCCAGCAGTACGACCTGCACCAAGACCTGCAACACCCCGAGACCTTCTACATGCTCGAACGCTGGAGTGACGACGCCGCGCTGGCCGACCACGACCAGAGCGCGCATATCCAGAATTTCCGCACCAAGGCTGCCGACGTGCTTGAGCATTTCGAACTCAAGCGCCTGAAGTTTATTGCCTGATCAACCGCCCCCTTTTTTGGAAACCATCATGAAAGCCATCGCCTACTACGCCGCACTGCCGATCAACGATCCAAAATCCCTGCAAGACATCGAACTGCCCGAACCGGTCGCCGGCCCCCGCGACCTGCTGGTGGAAGTCAAAGCCATCTCGGTGAACCCGGTGGACACCAAGGTGCGCCAGAACGTCGCCCCGGAAAACGGCGCGGCCAAAGTGCTGGGCTGGGACGTGGCCGGTGTGGTCAAGGCCGTGGGCAGCGAAGTCAGCCTGTTCAAGGTCGGCGACAAGGTGTTCTACGCCGGCTCCCTGGTACGCCCCGGCGGCAACAGCGAACTGCACACTGTCGATGAGCGCATCGTCGGCCATATGCCGAAAACCCTGGGTTTTGCCGACGCTGCTGCACTGCCGCTGACCGCCATCACCGCCTGGGAATTGCTCTTCGAACGCCTGCAAGTGCGTGAAGGCAAGGCCGATGAAGGCCAGAGCCTGCTGATTGTCGGTGCTTCGGGTGGTGTGGGATCGATCCTGACCCAACTGGCGAAACAGCTCACCGGCCTGAAAGTCATCGGCACCGCCTCCCGTCCTGAAACCCAGGCATGGGCCAAGGACTTGGGCGCCGACCTGGTGATCGACCACAGCAAACCGTTGAGCGAAGAGCTGAAAAACGCCGGCCATCCGCAGGTGAACTACGTCGCCAGCCTGACCCAGACCGACCAGCACCTGGACCAACTGGTGGAAGCGCTGATTCCCCAGGGCAAACTGGCGCTGATCGACGATCCCAAGGCATTGGACGTCAGCAAGCTCAAGCGCAAGAGCCTGTCGCTGCATTGGGAGTTCATGTACACCCGTTCGATGTTCGAGACCAGCGACATGATCGAGCAGCACAACCTGCTCAATCGCGTCGCCGAACTGATCGACGCCGGTACTCTGAAAACCACCGTGGGCGAGCACTTTGGCGTGATCAACGCGGCCAACCTGCGCCGCGCCCACGAACTGCTGGAAAGCGGCAAGGCCAAGGGCAAGATCGTGCTGGAAGGGTTCTAACGAAAGGTTCTGTCAGTGTCGTCTGTTATTCATGTGAGTAATGGACGACACCGCTAGTCAGAGACTTGATCCTTGTCATATTTGTGAGCGTATTCGGGTTTATATTGGCCGCCTTTGCCACGCAATTTACGTGAGGAAGTCAGCAATGAAGATCCTGATAAAAGCGCTAGCAAGATCCGAAGGCAACAAATGGCAGGTCCGTCTCGACCAGAACGCCTTTACCTTCCGCAGTGAGGCCGAGGCCCGCGCGTTTGCCGACACCCTGCAAACCCGTATCCAGGCGCCTCACCGATTCCCCGAAAGCCAGCAGCGTTCTGCTGGCTGATCCTGATCAGTCCGCCGCTTGCAGTGCCCGTTGGCGCTGCAGGCGCCGGGTCAGCATCGCGAACGTTACGGCCAATACGCCACACAAGCTGATGACCATTGCCATCGGCATCGCCGTGCCGTCGTGCAGCACGCCGACCAACGACGCTGCGCCTGCGGCCACACCAAACTGAATGCAGCCGAGCAACGCCGACGCGC
>NZ_JACARK010000653.1:0-7569 GCF_013386655.1 Pseudomonas sp. K5002
GTGGTCTTGCCGCTGGAACCGGTGATCGCCGCAACAGGCTTGGTGAAGGCGGCACGGTTCAGCGCCCCCAGTTGGCCGAGGGCCAGGCGGGTGTCGGCGACCAGCAATTGTGGCAGCGTCGAGTCAGCGATTTCGCGCTGCACCAGAGCGCCGACAGCGCCTTTGGCAGCGACGTCATTCAGGTAGTCATGGCCATCGAAACTCGGGCCGGCCAAGGCGACAAACAGTTGCCCGGGCTTGATCGTCCGGCTGTCGATGCTGACGCCATCAAAGCTGCAATCAGCCGACAGCACGCGGGCCGACAAGGCCTGGGTCAGTTCGCTGAATTTAAGCGGCTTAAGCATGGGCCACCTCCCACGCGGTCAGGGCGTGATCAGCCTCGACCAGATCGGAGAAGGCGTGGCGTTCGCCGTTGATTTCCTGATAGTCCTCGTGACCTTTACCGGCCAGCACCACCACGTCGTCAGCACTTGCGCCGGCGATCAATTGGGCGATGGCTGCACCGCGACCGGCGACGAACGTCGCCTTGGACGCATCTTTAAAGCCGACACGAATGTCATCGAAAATCTGGCTTGGGTCTTCGCTGCGCGGGTTGTCGTCAGTGACGAGCACACCGTCGGCCAGGCGCTCGACGATTTCCGCCATCAGCGGGCGCTTGCCGCGATCGCGGTCACCGCCACAGCCGAACAGGCACAGCAATTTACCCTTGGCGTGGGGGCGCAGGGCCTGCAGGATTTTTTCCAGGGCGTCCGGCGTGTGGGCGTAATCGACCACCACCAGCGGCTGGGTGCCGCCGCCGAGGCGCTGCATGCGACCGGCCGGGCCTTCGAGCTTCGGCAACACCCGCAGGATTTCGTCGAGGGCGTAATCCAGGCCAAGCAAGGCACCGACGGCGGCCAATACGTTGCTCAGGTTGAAACGCCCGAGCAAGGTGCTGCGCAAATGGTGCTCGCCCTGCGGCGTAACCAGCGTGGCGCGCACGCCTTCGTCATCAAAGGTGGCTTCACGGCAATACAGGTAGGCGCTGGAGTCTTCCAGGCTGTAGCTGATCAGGCGGCCGTCGCCTTGGGCGGCGGCCAGTTGGCGACCGAATTCGTCGTCCAGGTTGACCACCCGGCACTTCAGGTCATTCCAGGCAAACAGCCGAGCCTTGGTGGCGGCGTAGGCCTCCATGGTCCCGTGGTAATCCAGGTGATCGCGGGACAGGTTGGTCATCACCGCCACGTCGAACGCCAGGGCAGTCACGCGCCCCTGGTCCAGACCGTGGGACGAGACTTCCATGGCAACCGCCTTGGCACCGGCCTTTTTCAGGTCGGCCAGGGTCGCTTGCACGGCAATCGGGTTAGGCGTGGTGTGCAGCCCGCTTTGCAGCGCTCCGTAGAAACCTGTGCCCAGGGTGCCCACGATGCCGCAATGCTGACCCAGCAGGTCAAGCGCCTGGGCGACCAGTTGGGTCACGCTGGTCTTGCCGTTGGTACCGGTCACGCCCACCAGGTTCAGGGTGCGGCTCGGGTCGCCATAAAAGCGCCCGGCGATGTCCGACAGTTGCGCAGCCAGGCCCTTGACCGGAATCAAAGGCACGTCGGTGATCGGCAGCACGGTGGCGCCTTCCACTTCATAGGCTACTGCCGCAGCGCCGCGTTGCAGCGCATCGGCGATATGGTCACGGCCGTCGAACTTGCCACCCGGCACTGCCAGGAACAGGTCGCCGGCACGCACATTACGGCTGTCCAGGGTCAACTCGCGAATCAGCAGATCGCGGCCGGCGTGGGCAAAAATCTTGTTCAGGCTCAGAGACATCAGCCGCGCCCTCCATTGGCTTTTACAGCAGCGGCCGGCGGGCCGGCGTTCGCTTGTTGGGTAGCCGGCAGGTTGTCCGGCGTGATGTTCATCAGGCGCAACGTCCCGGACATCACCTTGCTGAACACCGGCGCCGATACCAGGCCACCGAAGTAACCGGCTTTGCTCGGCTCATCGATCACCACGACGATGGCGTAGCGCGGATCGCTCATCGGGCCGAAGCCTGCGAACAGCGAGCGGTAGGAGTTTTCGGCGTAGCCCTTGGTGCCCACGGCGGTTTTACGCGCGGTACCGGACTTGCCTGCCACGTGATACGCCGGCACCTGGGCACGGAACACGCCACGCGGTGCTTCGATCACTTGTTGCAGCATGCCTTGCATGGTCTTCGCGACGTTTTCCGGGATCACCTGGGTCGCAGGCGGCGCCTCGTCCAGGTGGATCAGGCTCAGCGGCACCATGCGGCCGTTGTTGGCCAGCACCGAGAAGGCGTGGGCCAGTTGGATGGCTGTCACCGACAGGCCATAACCATAGGAAAGCGTGGCGGTTTCGGCCTTTTTCCAGTCACGGTAGTTCGGCAGGTTGCCCACACGTTCGCCCGGGAAGTCCAGGCCGGTGGGTTGCCCCAGGCCGACTTTCTGCGCGAGGTGGTAGATGGCTTCGCCGCCGATATCGAAGGCGACTTTACTCATGCCCACGTTACTGGAGTTGATCAGGATACCTGTCAAATCCAGCACCGGACCTTCGGTGCGCGACACGTCACGAATGGTGTATTTGCCCAGCTGCAATGTGCCCGGGTAAACCTCGACCTTATCGGCCGGTTTCCAGCGCCCGGTTTCCAGGGCGGCACTCATGGAAATGGCTTTCATGGTCGAACCCGGCTCGAACACGTCGATCATGGCGCGGTTGCGCATCATCGCCGGCTGCAGGTTGCGACGGTTATTCGGGTTGTAGGTCGGCTGGTTGACCATGGCGAGAATCTCGCCGGTCTTCACGTCCATGATCACCAGGCTGCCGGCTTTCGCACCGTTCTCGATGATCGCGTTACGCAGCTCACGGTTGGCCAGGTATTGCAGGCGCAGGTCAATCGACAACGCCAAGGGCTTACCGGCCTTGGCGTTTTTGGTGACCTGGACATCCTTGATCAGTCTGCCGCGCCGATCCTTGATGACCTGTCGCTTGCCGGGAACCCCGGCCAGCCATTCGTCGTAGGCGAGTTCCACGCCTTCGCGACCGTGATCATCAATGTCGGTGAAACCCACCATATGGGCAGTGGTTTCGCCGGCCGGGTAGAAACGCCGAAATTCCTCGATGCCGTAGACACCGGGGACTTTAAGGTCGAGTACTTGCTGGCCTTGTTCGGGGGTGAGCCCGCGAACCAGGTAGATGAATTCTTTATTGGCCTGGGCTTCGAGGCGTTCGCTCAGGGCTTTCGGGTCCTGGCCCAGGGCGGCAGCCAGTTCCGGCCATTTGTCCTTGGCGGTCTGCATTTCCTTGGCGTTGGCCCACAGGGTGGTCACCGGGGTACTGACGGCCAGGGGCTCGCCGTTACGGTCGGTGATCAGGCCGCGGTGTGCAGGAATCGGGATATGCCGCAGGCTACGGGCATCGCCCTGGCCGATCAGGAAGTCACGGTCCACCACTTGCAGGTCGATAATCCGCCAGGCAATCGCGCCCACCATCAGTGCCAGCAACCCCAGCACTACGCGGAAACGCCACGGGTAGAGTGCGCCCTCGAGTTTCATCATGGCGCCACCATGCGAACTTCTGCAGCGCCCGGGATGTGCATCTTCAGTTGTTCAGTGGCCAGCACTTCGATGCGGCTGTGGGCCGTCCAGGTACTTTGCTCGAGGATCAACCGGCCCCACTCCGCCTGCGCCTTGTCGCGCACGCTCAACTCCCCGTACAGGGTATTGAGCAGTTGGCGGTTGTAATGGGCGCTGTAGGACACCGCAATCGCGGACACCAGCACGCCAACAAATAGCAGCAACATAAAGAAGCTGCCGCCCGGGAGGGGCTTGGCGAAAAGCTTGCTCACCGCAACTTCTCCGCAACGCGCATGACAGCGCTACGGGCACGTGGGTTGGCCTTGAGTTCGGCTTCGGAAGCGAACTGCGCTTTGCCGTGGATTTTGATTTTCGGCACAAAAGCTTCGTAACGCACCGGCAGGTTGCGCGGCAGGTTGTCGGACTCGCCCTTGACCAGGCGACGCATGAACAATTTGACGATGCGGTCTTCCAGGGAGTGGAAGCTGATCACCACCAGGCGACCGCCCACTTCCAGGGCTTCCAGGGCGGCTTCGAGGCCGGCTTCCAGGTCGCCCAATTCGTTGTTGACGTGAATACGCAGACCCTGGAACGCACGGGTTGCCGGGTTCTTGCCCTTTTCCCATGCAGGGTTGGCGACTTTCAGCACTTCAGCCAGGTCGGCCGTGCGCTCGAACGGCTGGATTTCCCGGCGTTCGACCACGGCACGCGCCATGCGGCCAGCGAAGCGCTCTTCGCCGTATTCCTTGAACACGCGGGTGATTTCTTCGTGGGGAGCGGTAGCGATGAACTGCGCGGCGCTGATGCCACGGCTTGGGTCCATGCGCATGTCCAGCGGGCCGTCGTTCATGAAACTGAAGCCACGCTCAGGGTCGTCCAGCTGTGGGGAAGACACGCCCAGGTCCAGCAGAACCCCGGCCACCTTGCCCGCCATGCCACGTTCGGCGACTTCTGCACCGAGCTCGGCAAAGCTGCGCTGCACAACGACAAAGCGGCCGTCTTCGGCCGCTAGCGCTTGCCCGGTGGCAATCGCTTGAGGGTCTTTGTCGAACCCGAGGAGCTTACCGTCCGGACCCAGCTGGCTGAGGATCAGCCGACTGTGCCCGCCCCTGCCGAAGGTGCCATCCAAATAGCAGCCATCCGCGCGTACGGCGAGAGCCTCAACGGCTTCGTCAAGCAGTACGGTGATGTGGTTAAAGCCGCTATCAATAGTCACAGGATCAAATCACGCAGTTCATCAGGCATGGCGCCCGGTTGTTGAATAGCAGCCAGGTCAGCTGCAGAAACAGCATCCCAGGCATCTTCGTCCCACAATTGGAACTTGTTCAGTTGGCCTACCAGCATCGCGCGCTTGTCCAATTTGGCGTATTCGCGCAGACGCGGTGGAACCAGGAAACGACCACTGCCATCGAGTTCGAGGTCGACGGCATTACCAATCAGCAAGCGTTGCAGGCGGCGGTTCTCTTCACGCAGTGAGGGCAGTGCACGCAACTTGGTTTCAATCAGCTCCCACTCATCGAGCGGGTACACACATAAACAGGGATCAACGGCATCGATGGTGATGATTAATTGCCCGGAACTTCGCGAAATGAGCTCGTCACGATACCGGCTCGGCATGGCGAGACGGCCTTTTGCATCGAGACTGATAGCGTTAGCTCCGCGAAACACAGATGCGTTTCTCCAAATTTTAGCGTTTTACGTTCAAAAAACCCACTTTGTGCCACTTTCCGCCACTTGCGCACACTATAGGAATGCGCCCACCACACCGTCAAGGCGCGGATTCAAGGAAAAGCCTTACAGAACGGAGATTTAGGAAGGTAAAGGGAGGAGAAACGAGAGTTTGACGGCGATTTTGACTCAACAACACCAAATAGCTCAAAGAGCTAAGGCTTAAAGTTAAAGTAATTTATTAAGAGTAAGATTTTTTCGGTATTACGAAGACGCATCTGCTGACGATTCAGCAGGGAGGGATTCTCGCGTTACTACCAGGTTCCTGCCCGAGATTCGGACAGAAGGAAAAAAGGTGGAGAGTCGATCTGTAAGCCGGGTTCTGTCTTGAACAGTCATTCGTCTACGATGGCCATCACTGGACATCTTTAGCAACCTACCCGGTCCCAGCGCGGGCCACGCCTTGGGACCCTATTTGGTCTTGCTCCAAGTGGGGTTTACCTAGCCACGAACTGTTGCCAGTCGTGCGGTGCGCTCTTACCGCACCTTTTCACCCTTACCGGTACCGAAGTACTTAGGCGGTTATTTTCTGTGGCACTTTCCGTAGGCTCACGCCTCCCAGGCATTACCTGGCACTTCGCCCTATGGAGCCCGGACTTTCCTCCCCCCTCTAATTTTCATAGAAGGCAGCGACTGTCCAATCGACTCTCCGCCGCGCAGGTTAACGGCACGGCGGCGTTAGAACAAGTATTAAAAGACACTAATGCCATCATGTTCAGACGGAGTGCAGGTTAGAACCCGGAACTATTCGCCCTTTTGTTTATCCAGCGCCACTTGATACAGGACGTTCTTGCGTACGCCGGTTATTTCCGCGGCCAATGCAGCGGCGCGCTTCAATGGCATCTCCTTGAGCAGCAGGTCAAGAATGCGCATTGCCTCGCTGCCCACGGCATCTTCGCTTTCCGGCGCCGACCAGCCGGCTACCAGCACTACGCACTCGCCGCGCTGCTGATTGCTGTCGCCCTCGACAAATTCGCGCAGTTCCTGCAGCGGCAAGCCCTTGAGGGTTTCGAAGGTCTTGGTGATTTCCCGCGCCAGCAGTGCCAGGCGATCGCCGCCGAACACCAGCTCCATATCCTGCAGGCACTCAAGGATGCGGTGCGGGGCTTCGTAGAAGATCAGCGTGCGTGGCTCTTCCTTTACCAGTTCCAGGCGCGCCCGGCGCCCGACGGCCTTGGCAGGCAGGAAGCCTTCGAAGATAAACCGGTCCGACGGCAAGCCGGCAGCAGACAATGCAGCAATCAGCGCGCACGCTCCCGGAACAGGCACTACATTGATACCAGCCGCCCGCGCCTGGCGAACCAGATGATAGCCAGGGTCGGAAATCAGCGGCGTACCCGCATCCGAGATCAACGCCACGTCATCACCCGCCAACAAACGAGTGATAAAACGACTGCCTTCTTCACGCTCGTTGTGTTCGTGACAGGCGGCCAAGGGGGTCGGAATACCGAAATGCTGCATCAACCGCTGGGAGTGCCGAGTGTCTTCAGCCGCGATCAGTTTTACGTCGCGCAACACTTTCAGCGCACGCGCACTGATGTCGTCCAGGTTGCCAATGGGCGTCGCCACGACAAAAAGCGAGCCTGCAGTGGAATTCAAAGGACCTGGAGCAGTCAAAACGCACACCTCGATGGTTGGCAAAAGCCACATTGTAGCGCGTAGACGCCTTGAATATATGCCCTCGGGGAGGGTTCGATTTCAGCCGCCTATTGGGTCCTGCAACATTTACACGACCTAAATAGACGGTTTCACGCCAGTAACATCGCGCCCCGGCCAGTGCTTGGGTACAATTCCACGCTAATTTGATCGGTATCAGGAACACTTACATGATCGCTTGCCTGCGGCTGTTCTCTGCCCTCTGCCTCGCTGCCCTGTTGGCGGCTTGCGCCAGCTCGCCCTCGTCCAGCCTTGGCGACCTCCCCCGGACTCCGGATGCCAGCATCGAGCAACTGCTCGAACAGGCGACTTCGGCCAAGACTCCGGAAAAAGCCGCGCTGTTGCGCTTGAGTGCGGCTGACCTGGCGTTCCACCAAAACAATCCGGGACGCTCGGCGCAGATTCTTGCCCAGGTGCCACTGGACGTCCTGAAACCGGCGGCGCAGGTATTTGCCAGCACCCTGTCGGCTGAACTGGCGATGGCCCGCAACCAGCCCAAGGCAGCGTTGACGGCCTTGAATCACCCGAGCCTGCAAAGCCTCAAGGATCTGCCGCCTGAACAGCAGATCCGCACGGGCACCGTGCATGCCCGCGCCTATGAGGCCGACGGCCAGACCCTGGC
>NZ_JACARK010000654.1:0-910 GCF_013386655.1 Pseudomonas sp. K5002
GCTGGCGTGCGCGGTGGCGGGGGTCCTGCTCAGTTCGACGGTGAGCGCCTACGTGCCGCTGTCGGGCAATGCGTTCCTGCTGAATGCGATTGGTGCGGTGTTTATCGGCACCACATTGAACCGCCAGGGCCGGGCGAATATTCCGGGCACATTGCTGGGGGTGCTGTTCATCAACGTCATCGCCAATGGCTTGCTGTTGATCGGCTGGAACTTCTACTGGCAGCAGGTGGCAACCGGCGTGCTGATTTTTATCGTGCTGGCCTTCAGTTTTGTCAGCCGCAGTATTGCGCAGAACACCTGAGGCGCGGCGCCCCAGGTGCGGGCCTGCCCTTTACTTTTCCCAGTCGGCCTTGGCAATCAACAGGCCATGGTTGCCGTTATAGGCGGCGCGCTCGGGTTGTTTCCAGCCCTCCAGCAGCGCGTCGTCGAGGCGGTAGATTTCCACCCCCAGCGGACGGCAGACCTTCAACGGGTCTTCCGCATCCGGGCCCCACATCGGCAGCGACAGGTCGCCACCGGGGCAGGTGGAGAGGGCACACAGCAGGTCGATTTCGGCGAAGAACTCCAGATAGTCGCCCTGCTTGGCCGGGCAGGCTTTCATGAAGTACATGTCGTCGTGATTGAGGCCGGTGCACTGGAAAATGTTCAGCACGTCGTGCACGTCGAACTCGGTCAGGCCATGGGGCAGCACGGCGCGGGTCAGGTTGGAGTGGCAGTGGTGGTGGAAGTCTTCGCCCGTGAGCATCTTGTTCACGTAAGGGTCGCAGCGCGTGCCCAGCAAGTCGTGCAGGCGCCCGCCGTGTTCGTCGATGCCATAGTCGGCCAGGCTGTCGTCGGTGATGGTGACCATCGGCCGCAAAAACGGCAGGTTCGACCACAGGCGGTCGTAGGTGGTGACGTGCGCGCCTTG
>NZ_JACARK010000655.1:0-1920 GCF_013386655.1 Pseudomonas sp. K5002
AAGGGGCGCACCGTCGCGCAACTGGCCAGCAACGGCATGCGCGTGATTGATGACACCTACAACGCCAACCAGTCCTCGATCTGTGCCGCCATCGACCTGCTGACCGGTTTCGCCGGTCGCAAGGTGCTGGTGCTGGGGGATATCGCCGAGCTGGGCGAGTGGGCCGAACAGTCTCACCGTGAAGTCGGCGCGTACGCAACTGGCAAGGTCGATGCCCTGTACGCCGTTGGCCCGAACATGCTGCACGCCGTGGACACCTTCGGGCCGGGCGCCAGGCATTTCGCCAGCCAGGCCGAACTGATCCAGGCACTGAGTGCGGCTGAACAAGACAAACACACCACTATTTTGATCAAGGGATCGCGCAGCGCGGTGATGGAAAACGTCGTCGCGGCCTTGTGTGGCTCAAGTACGGAGAAACATTAATGCTGCTGCTGCTGGCTGAGTATCTGCAACAGTTCCACAAAGGCTTCGCGGTCTTTCAGTACCTGACCCTGCGCGGGATCCTGGGTGTGCTGACCGCGCTGTCGTTGTCGCTGTTCCTCGGGCCATGGATGATCCGTACCCTGCAAAACCTGCAGATTGGCCAGTCGGTACGCAACGACGGCCCGCAGTCGCACCTTTCCAAATCCGGCACCCCGACCATGGGCGGTGCGTTGATCCTGTCGTCCATCGGCATCAGTACGCTGCTGTGGGCTGACCTGCATAACCGTTATGTCTGGACCGTGCTGCTGGTGACCCTGCTGTTCGGCGCCATCGGTTGGGTAGATGACTACCGCAAGGTGATCGAGAAGAACTCCAAGGGGCTGCCTAGCCGCTGGAAGTATTTCTGGCAATCGGTGTTCGGCCTCGGCGCGGCGATCTTCCTGTTCATGACTGCGCCAAGCGCGGTGGAAACCACCCTGATCATCCCGATGCTCAAGGACGCCAGCATTCCACTGGGCGTCGGCTTCGTGGTGCTGACCTACTTCGTGATCGTCGGCTCCAGCAACGCGGTCAACCTGACGGACGGCCTCGACGGCCTGGCGATCATGCCGACGGTGATGGTGGGCGGTGCCCTCGGCATCTTCTGCTACCTGTCGGGTAACGTGAAATTCGCTGAATACCTGCTGATCCCGTATGTACCGGGCGCAGGCGAACTGATTGTGTTCTGCGGCGCGTTGATCGGTGCGGGCCTGGGCTTCCTGTGGTTCAACACCTACCCCGCACAAGTCTTCATGGGCGACGTCGGCGCACTGGCGCTGGGCGCGGCCCTGGGCACCATCGCGGTGATCGTCCGTCAGGAAATCGTCCTGTTCATCATGGGCGGTGTGTTCGTGATGGAAACCCTGTCGGTGGTGATCCAGGTTGCCTCCTTCAAATTGACCGGGCGCCGCGTATTCCGCATGGCGCCGATTCACCACCACTTTGAACTCAAGGGCTGGCCTGAGCCGCGGGTGATTGTCCGTTTCTGGATTATCACCGTGATTCTGGTTCTGTTCGGCCTTGCCACCCTGAAACTGAGGTAGAAACGAGTGTCCCTGATCGCTTCAGACCACTTCCGCATCGTTGTCGGCCTCGGCAAGAGCGGCATGTCCCTGGTTCGCTTCCTGGCGAACCGGGGCACGTCGTTTGCCGTGGCCGATACGCGGGAAAATCCACCGGAGCTGGTCACGCTGCGCCGTGACTACCCGCACGTGGAAGTGCGTTGTGGCGAGCTGGATGTCGAGTTTCTATGCCGTGCCGATGAGCTCTACGTGAGCCCCGGCCTGGCCCTGGCGACCCCGGCCCTGCAAGCGGCGGCGGCCCGTGGCGTGAAGTTGTCCGGCGATATCGAGCTGTTCGCGCGTAACGCGAAGGCGCCGATCGTGGCCATCAGCGGTTCCAATGCCAAAAGCACCGTGACCACCCTGGTGGGCGAGATGGCGGCTGCGGCCGGCAAGC
>NZ_JACARK010000656.1:0-2289 GCF_013386655.1 Pseudomonas sp. K5002
GGTCAGCGTGCCGTCCCACTGCGAACTGATGCGCCCGGCTGCCGAGCGTTTCGCCGAGTCGATCGCTGCGATCAATTGGCAGGCGCCGCAGATTCCGTTGGTGCAGAACGTCAGTGCCGCCGTGGCCTCTGACCTGGAAACCCTCAAGCGCGATCTGCTGGAGCAGCTGTACAAGCCGGTTCGCTGGGTTGAGTCGGTGCAGACCCTGGCCGCCAACGGCGCCACCCAATTGGTAGAGTGCGGCCCGGGCAAAGTCCTCGCCGGCCTGAACAAGCGTTGCGCCGAAGGCGTGTCGACTTCCAACCTCAATACCCCGGATGCCTTCGCTGCCGCTCGCGCAGCCCTGGCCTGACGTTAATTTCCGAACCTAGGAGAAGCCTGCATGAGTCTGCAAGGTAAAGTTGCACTGGTCACCGGCGCAAGCCGTGGCATTGGCCAGGCGATCGCCCTGGAGCTGGGCCGTCTGGGCGCTGTGGTCATCGGTACCGCAACCTCCGCCGCCGGCGCTGAACGTATTGCTGCGACGCTGAAGGAAAACGGCGTCCAGGGCACAGGTCTTGAGCTTAACGTGACCAGCGATGAGTCCGTGGCGGCCGTATTGGCTGAAATCACGGCGCAATTCGGTGCACCGGCTATTCTGGTGAACAATGCCGGTATTACCCGCGATAACCTGATGATGCGTATGAAAGACGACGAGTGGCATGACGTCGTTGATACCAACCTGAACAGTCTGTTTCGCCTGTCCAAGGGTGTTTTGCGCGGCATGACCAAGGCTCGTTGGGGTCGAATTATCAATATTGGCTCTGTTGTGGGTGCCATGGGCAACGCAGGCCAAGTAAACTACGCAGCCGCCAAGGCCGGTCTGGAAGGTTTCAGCCGTGCATTGGCGCGTGAAGTAGGCTCGCGGTCGATTACGGTCAACTCGGTGGCCCCAGGGTTCATCGACACCGATATGACCCGCGAATTGCCTGAAGCGCAGCGTGAAGCGTTGCTGACGCAGATTCCGCTGGGCCGTCTGGGCCAGGCCCAAGAGATCGCGAATGTGGTCGCTTTCCTGGCATCCGACGGTGCGGCATACGTGACTGGGGCTACAATCCCGGTGAACGGCGGGATGTACATGAGTTAAATTGTGACGGATCGCTTCAAAAAAATGTCATACGAGCTGTCTAAAATCCGTTATAAAGCTGCAATCTATTTATAGGCAGATGGCCAATAGGGTACGAGGGTGAAGCTTTCAGTTGAAAAGCTGAAAAGTCTTTCTATACACTTACCCACTGGCCAGCTGCCTGAATTTGTCCATTAGGAGTGAAAACAAGGTATGAGCACCATCGAAGAGCGCGTCAAGAAAATCGTTGCCGAGCAACTGGGCGTTAAAGAAGAAGAAGTGACCAACAGCGCTTCCTTCGTTGAAGACCTGGGTGCCGACTCCCTTGACACCGTTGAGCTGGTGATGGCTCTGGAAGAGGAATTCGAGACCGAAATCCCGGACGAAGAAGCTGAAAAAATCACTACCGTTCAAGCTGCTATCGACTACGTTACTAGCCACCAGGCGTAATAGTTTGTAATCGTCGCTTGCTGTGATGGAAAAACCGCACTGCCCTATGGCGTGCGGTTTTTTCCTTTAAGCCTGATGCAAAGTGTCGTCATTAGAAAAAGGAGAGTGCTGTGTCGCGTAGACGCGTCGTAGTCACCGGTATGGGTATGTTGTCGCCACTGGGTACGGATGTGCCGAGCAGTTGGCAGGGCATTCTGGCTGGCCGCAGTGGTATTGGTCTGATCGAACACACGGACCTTTCTGCCTATTCCACCCGTTTTGGCGGCTCGGTAAAGGACTTCAATGTCGAGGAATATCTCTCGGTCAAAGAGTCCCGCAAACTCGACCTGTTCATTCAATACGGCCTGGCAGCCGGATTTCAGGCGGTGCGTAATGCCGGCCTGGAAGTCACCGACGCCAACCGTGAGCGCATCGGCGTGGCCATGGGTTCGGGTATTGGCGGTCTGACCAATATCGAAGAAACCAGCCGCACCCTGCATGAGTCCGGCCCTCGCAGAATTTCACCGTTCTTCGTGCCTGGCTCGATCATCAACATGATTTCCGGTTTCCTGTCCATCCACTTGGGTGCCCAGGGGCCTAACTACGCCATTTCCACGGCGTGCACCACGGGCACTCACTGCATCGGCATGGCGGCGCGCAATATCGCCTATGACGAGGCCGACGTGATGATCGCCGGCGGTGCCGAGATGGCCGCCTGCGGTTTGGGCATGGGCGGCTTCGGCGCGTCCCGTGCG
>NZ_JACARK010000657.1:0-4017 GCF_013386655.1 Pseudomonas sp. K5002
TGCTGCTGGCGCGCGAAGACCTGCAGGCCGTGCTGGATGTGTGGGAAGGCGAGCCGCAGGTGGACGTCGACCTGGCCGACCTGTGTGTGCTGGCCACCCCGCATATCGCCGGCTACAGCCTAGACGGCAAGCAGCGCGGCACGGCGCAGATCTATCAGGCGTTTTGCCGGCATCTTGGTCAGGACCCGACGATTCAATTGAGCGACTTGCTGCCGGAGCCGTGGCTGGCCGAAGTCAACCTCAATGCCAATACCGATCCGGCCTGGGCCCTGGCGACCCTGTGCCGCAGCATGTACGACCCGCGCCGTGATGACGCGGATTTCCGCCGCAGCCTGGTAGGCACAGTGGATGAGCAGCGCAAGGCCTTCGACCTGTTGCGCAAGCACTACCCCGAGCGGCGTGAGATTGACGGCTTGAAAGTGCGGATCAACGGCGAGTCTGCCGCCTTGTCGAGCATCGTGGCAGCATTGGGCGCACAGGCAATCTGAAGGCATAAAAAACCCGGCCATCAAGGCCGGGTTTAAGAGAGCGTGGGCGAATCAGCCTCGCTTGGCAGGCTTGACCAATTTCTGTTCCAGTTCGGCGCACGCGCTCTGGATCATTTCTTCAGTGATTTGCACTTCGCGGCCCTGAGCGTCGATATACGAGCAAGGCAATTGCTGCGGTTGGCGGATCACTTGAATTTTGGCGTTGCTGCTGTTTTGCAAGGACATGGCCCGTCTCCTCATCAGGTTGTGTACCTACTTTAAAACCCCCGCGTGACCGCGTTGTTACAACTCCTTGCGCGGCCCGCAGATCGAATGCCCAGTCCAGCAGAAACCGATACAAATTTCCAGCCGGTCCTTAGACCGATAGCCTCTAGGGCCTAGGTTCGGTGAGCATAATTAACCTGACTCATTGTGATTCGCTCAAGTTCCCCCCATGTAGCTATGCAGGTTCCCGTCTCCAACCTTCAGGTGAAACCCTCCATGCTCTCAGCCCGTCAACGCCGCGCGATTCGCCTGGCCAGTCGCTTCGTCGCTCCCTACCGCTGGCAGGCCCTGGGCGCCTTGTTGGCGCTGATCGTCACCGCCGGCATTACCTTGTCCATGGGCCAGGGTATTCGCCTGCTGGTGGACCAGGGGTTCATGACCCAGTCGCCGCACCTGCTCAACCAATCCATCGGTCTGTTCATGATCCTGGTGCTGGGCCTGGCGGTGGGCACCTTTGCGCGGTTTTACCTGGTGTCGTGGATCGGCGAGCGGGTGGTGGCGGACATCCGGCGGCAGGTGTTCAACCACTTGATCTACCTGCATCCGGGCTTCTACGAAAACAACCGCAGCTCGGAAATCCAGTCCCGGCTGACCACCGACACCACCTTGCTGCAATCGGTGATCGGCTCCTCGCTGTCGCTGTTCCTGCGCAACGCCTTGATGGTGATCGGCGGGATCGTGCTGCTGTTTGTCACCAACCCCAAGCTCACCAGCATCGTCGTGATAGCGCTGCCACTGGTGCTGGCGCCGATCCTGATCTTCGGCCGCCGGGTGCGCAGCCTGTCGCGCCAGAGCCAGGATCGCATCGCCGATGTCGGCAGCTATGTGTCCGAAACCCTCGGCCAGATCAAGACCGTGCAGGCCTACAACCACCAGGTCCAGGACGAACAGCGCTTCGCGCTGACGGTGGAAGAGGCCTTCACCACCGCCCGCAAACGCATCGTGCAGCGCGCCTGGCTGATTACCCTGGTGATCATGCTGGTGCTGGGCGCCGTGGGCGTGATGCTCTGGGTCGGCGGCATGGACGTGATCGGCGGGCGCATTTCCGGTGGTGAGCTGGCGGCGTTCGTGTTCTACAGCCTGATCGTCGGCAGTGCCGTCGGTACCTTGAGTGAAGTGTTGGGCGAGTTGCAGCGCGCCGCCGGTGCAGCGGAGCGGATTGGCGAATTGCTGCAGTCGAGCAATGAGATCAAGGCGCCCGAAGCCAACGTGATCAAGTTGCCGGAGCGGGTCAGCGGCCGCCTGGAAATCCAGGATTTGCGCTTCTCCTATCCTTCGCGCCCGGATCGTTTTGCCATCGACGGCTTGAGCCTGAGCATCAATGCAGGCGAAACCCTGGCCCTGGTCGGTCCGTCCGGCGCGGGTAAATCGACGATGTTCGATCTGTTGCTGCGTTTCTACGATCCCCAGCAAGGCCGCATCCTGCTTGAAGGCCACCCGCTGACCGAGCTGGATCCGCTGGACCTGCGCCGCTGTTTCGCCCTGGTGTCCCAGAGCCCGGCGCTGTTTTTCGGCAGCGTTGAGGAGAACATCCGCTACGGCAATCCGACGGCCACCTTTGCCCAGGTCGAGGAGGCGGCGCGCATCGCCCACGCCCACGATTTCATTTTGCAAATGCCCGACGGCTACCAGACCCACCTGGGCGACGGCGGCATGGGCCTCTCCGGCGGCCAGCGCCAACGCCTGGCCATCGCCCGGGCCTTGTTGGTGGATGCACCGATCCTGCTGCTGGACGAAGCTACCAGCGCGCTGGACGCCCAGAGCGAACACCTGATCCAGCAGGCGCTGCCGCAGTTGATGGAAGGGCGCACCACCCTGGTCATTGCCCACCGGCTGGCCACGGTGAAGAATGCCGACCGGATTGCCGTGATGGACCAGGGCAAGCTGGTGGCGGTGGGGACGCATCAGCAGCTGATCGCCAGCAATCCGCTGTATGCACGGCTGGCGGCGTTGCAGTTCAGTGATGGTGAGTCGACCACCCACTGATTCACCGCCCACAAAAAATGCCCGCATCTCTCAATGCGGGCATTTTTTATGGGATAGCGTTACTTACTGATCATCAAAATACCGCTCATGCCAATCCACCAGCGGCTGCGGTGCATTGAGCTTCTGCCCGTAGATCACCGAATAAGACAGCACGTTCTGCACATATTGGCGGGTTTCGTCGAACGGGATGCTTTCCACCCACACATCGAAACTCAGGTGATCGGCGCCGCGCAGCCATTGGCGTACACGGCCCGGGCCGGCGTTGTAGGCGGCGGTGGCGAGCACGCGGTTGCCGTTGAACTGGGCGTGGACCTGGCTCAGGTAGGCGGCGCCGAGCTGGATGTTCTTGTCCGGGTCGAGCACCTGCTGTTGCGAAGCCAGCGGGATGCTGAACTTTCGCGCAGTCTCCTTGGCGGTGCCGGGCATCAGTTGCATCAGGCCGGTGGCGCCGACGCCGGAGCGCGCGTCGTCCATGAAGGCGCTTTCCTGGCGGGTGATCGCAAATACCCAGCTGGAATGCACGCCGCGGACCTTGGCTTCGCGCACCAGGGTGTCGCGGTGGGCCATCGGGAAGCGGATGTCCAGGTCGTCCCAGTACTGCGCCTGGCTGATGGTGCGGATCGCCGGGAAGTACCACTTCATGTCATAGGCCAGCTTGGCCTGGGCGACCATTTCGTCGCGGTTGAAATGCCGGCTGACGTGGTACCACTCGCGGCGGCCATCAACGATCTGGCCACGGGCGTAGAACTCCAGGGCGCGGCGCACGCCCGGTGTGTTGCGTACCTTGTTCATCAGCGCCTGGCTCATCACCAGTGGCTTGTTGTTCAGTTGGTACGGGGACTGGGAGCGATCCGCCGCCAGGAAACCGTAAAAGTCTCGTTCCTTGGCCAGGCCCTTGTACATCACCAGGGCTTGCGGGTTCTTCGGCTCTGCCAGTTCCAGGCTGCGGGCCTGCCAGTAGCGCCAGCGGTTGGTGGTGGCCAAATCCTGGGGCAGCTTGCGGGTCAACTGGTAGGCGTCTTCCCAGCGGGCCAGGCGCAACAGCAGGCGCAGGCGCCATTCGGAAACGGTGTTGTCCCGCAGTTCCGGATCGTATTTGGTCATCACGTCGAGGGCGCGCGGGTCGTAGCGACGCGCCAGGGTCAGGCCGATTTCCCGGGCGATCGACACTTTTTCGTCACGAGAGAAGTGCATGCTGCTGGCATAACCGTCGAGCAGGGCCATGGCCTTGTCCGGGTCCTGGCGTGCCAGGCGGCGCAGGCCCAGGCCTACGGCGTCG
>NZ_JACARK010000066.1:0-4005 GCF_013386655.1 Pseudomonas sp. K5002
TTCTCCGCTTTCGACCGAGAGGATCGAAACGTTAACAAGGCCAAACAACACTGCCTTACTAACTCCTTCTGGGCTTCGACGATCTGAAGCAACTCGCTATCGAAACCTACATAACTCTTTGTTTACCAAGGAGTTTTCCGTTTCGACTGCGCCGGAAGTGGGGCGAATTATAGACAGATATAAAACGCCGTCAACAGTTAATTTCAGGTTTATTCGGATTTAAGCGTAATACGCGCAAATGCCTTCTTGCCGGCCTGGCAAACGTGGGTCGCGCCCAGCTCGTATATAAAGGTGCGATCGACAACCTCACCATCTATACGCACACCGCCAGACCCCAGAAGGTCGCGCGCCACCGCCGAGTTCTTAACCAGGCCCGCCTTATTAAGGACGGCAGCGATCGGCATTGCCTCGCCAGCAGTCAATTCAATCTCAGGCAGATCATCCGGCAGCTCGCCATCCTTCATACGGTTACCCGCAGCACGGTGAGCACTGGCCGCAGCCTCTTCACCATGGAAGCGCGCAACAATCTCTTCAGCCAGCTTGATCTTCACATCCCGCGGGTTAGCCCCAGCTTCCACTTCAGCACGCAGTGCATTGATCTCATCCATCGAGCGGAAACTCAACAGTTCGAAGTAACGCCACATCAGCGCATCCGGAATCGAAACCAGCTTGCCGTACATCACACCCGGCGCTTCCTGGATACCGACATAGTTACCCAGGGACTTGGACATCTTCTTGACGCCATCCAGCCCTTCCAGCAACGGCATCGTCAGAATGCACTGAGCCTCTTGCCCATACGCACGCTGCAGCTCACGCCCCATCAGCAGGTTGAACTTCTGATCAGTACCGCCCAGCTCGACATCGGCACGCAACGCCACCGAGTCATACCCTTGAACCAATGGGTACAGGAACTCATGGATAGCGATCGGCTGATTAGTGGAGTAGCGCTTATCGAAGTCATCGCGCTCGAGCATGCGAGCAACGGTGTACTGGGACGTAAGACGAATGAAATCCGCCGGCCCCATCTGATCCATCCAGGTGGAGTTGAAGGCCACCTCGGTCTTGGCCGGATCAAGAATCTTGAAGACCTGGGTCTTGTAGGTCTCGGCGTTATCGAGAACCTGCTCACGGGTCAGCGGCGGACGCGTAGCGCTCTTGCCGCTCGGATCGCCGATCATCCCGGTGAAGTCACCTATAAGGAAGATCACCTGATGCCCCAGTTCCTGGAACTGGCGCAGCTTATTAATAAGCACCGTATGCCCAAGGTGCAGATCCGGCGCCGTCGGATCAAAGCCGGCCTTAATACGCAGGGGCTGGCCACGCTTGAGCTTTTCGATCAGCTCAGCTTCGACCAACAGTTCTTCCGCACCACGTTTGATCAGCGCTAGCTGCTCTTCAACCGACTTCATAACAGACCCGCAAGGCTCAGATTCAAAAGGGAACCAACCATACAAGATCAGGGACTAATTACAAGTTTTGCCCTGCGCACGGACACCGTTCAGCAAGCCCAGCGTTCGCAAGCTTGCACCACAGATGATTTGGTTATATTTTATACAGTTATTTCATCTTCATCATGTCATTCATCTTTTCCAATTCATCTTTTCAAAGTCAAAATTACTTATGACCACAGAACCGTCTAAAGCGCCGCCGCTTTACCCGAAGACCCACCTGCTCGCCGCAAGTGGGATCGCCGCCCTTCTGAGCCTGGCACTCCTGGTATTTCCTTCCAGCGACGTAGAAGCCAAACGAACGACCCTAAGCCTTGACCTTGAAAGTCCGGTTGAGCAACTGACACAAGATCAAGACGCTTCCGACGCACTTCAAGCCACAAATGGCGCAGCCGAATCGCCGTTTGCCCAGATCGAAAGCAGCGCCGAAGACACCAAGGAAACCGCGCAGGCCGAACCTGCGGTAGTAGAGGCACCCAAGAACCCGCTGCACCGGGAAGTCATTGTTGCCAAGGGCGACACCCTTTCGACCCTGTTCGAAAAGGTCGGCCTCCCCGCCGCGACGGTCAACGATGTACTGGCAAGCGACAAGCAGGCCAAGCAATTCACCCAACTCAAGCATGGCCAGAAGCTTGAATTCGAACTGGCGCCCGACGGCCAGTTGACCAACCTGCACAGCAACGTCAGCGACCTGGAAAGCATCACCCTGACCAAAGGCGCCAAGGGCTTTGCGTTCAACCGCATCACCACCAAGCCGGTCATGCGCTCCGCCTATGTACACGGCGTGATCAACAGCTCGCTGTCGCAGTCCGCCGCCCGCGCCGGCCTGTCCCACAGCATGACCATGGACATGGCCAGCGTGTTTGGCTACGACATCGACTTCGCCCAGGACATTCGCCAGGGCGACGAATTCGACGTGATCTACGAACAGAAGGTCGCCAACGGCAAGGTCGTCGGCACCGGTAACATCCTTTCTGCGCGGTTTACCAACCGTGGCAAGACCTACACCGCCGTGCGCTACACCAACAAACAAGGCAACAGCAGCTACTACACCGCTGACGGCAACAGCATGCGCAAGGCGTTCATCCGTACCCCGGTTGACTTCGCCCGTATTAGCTCGCGTTTCTCGATGGGTCGCAAGCATCCAATTCTGAACAAAATTCGCGCTCACAAAGGCGTCGACTACGCCGCCCCGCGTGGCACGCCGATCAAGGCTGCCGGTGACGGCAAGGTCTTGCTGGCTGGTCGCCGTGGCGGCTACGGCAACACCGTGATCATCCAGCACGGGGCCACCTACCGCACGCTGTATGGCCACATGCAAGGTTTCGCCAAGGGCATCCAGACCGGCGGCAACGTCAAGCAGGGCCAGGTGATCGGTTACATCGGCACTACCGGGCTGTCCACCGGCCCGCACTTGCACTACGAGTTCCAGGTCAACGGCGTGCACGTCGACCCACTGGGCCAGAAGCTGCCAATGGCCGACCCGATCGCCAAGGCCGAGCGCGCTCGCTTCCTGCAGCAGAGCCAGCCATTGATGGCCCGCATGGACCAGGAGCGCTCTACTCTCCTGGCTTCGGCGAAGCGCTAAGCCATGTCGCTCTATATAGGTGTGATGTCCGGGACCAGCCTTGATGGCCTGGACATTGCGCTGATCGAGCAAGGCCCGGCGATCAAGCTGATCGCCACCCACTACATCCCCATGCCCGAATCCCTGCGTTCCGAGCTGCTTGGCCTGTGCGCCAGCGGCCCGGACGAGATTGCCCGTTCGGCGCTCGCGCAGCAGAACTGGGTGACGCTTGCCGCCCAAGGTATTCACGCCTTACTCGATCAGCAGAACCTCAAGCCCCAGGACATTCGAGCGATTGGCAGCCACGGCCAAACCATTCGTCACGAACCTGCACGGGGTTTTACCGTGCAGATCGGCAACCCGGCGCTGCTCACCGAATTGACCGGAATCACCGTCGTCAGTGATTTCCGTAGCCGCGATGTCGCCGCCGGAGGCCAAGGCGCCCCGCTGGTGCCTGCATTTCATGAGGCACTGTTTGGCGAGCGTACGGGCAACCGCGCCGTGCTGAATGTGGGCGGCTTCAGCAACCTTAGCCTGATCGAGACCGGCAAACCGGTCGCGGGCTTCGACTGCGGCCCGGGGAATGTCCTGCTGGATGCCTGGATTCACCAGCAACGCGGCGAGAACTTCGACCGCGATGGCCAGTGGGCTGCCAGCGGGAAGGTTGAACCCCAGCTACTCAAGGCATTGCTCAGCGATCCGTTCTTTGTGACCAAGGGGCCAAAAAGCACCGGTCGCGAAGTCTTCAACCTGGGATGGCTTGAGCATCACCTGGGACGATTGCCGCCATTCGCAGCCCAGGACGTGCAAGCCACATTGCTCGAGCTGACTGCCCTGACCATCGTCGAATCCCTGCAAACCGCCCAACCACAGACCGAAACCCTGCTGGTCTGCGGCGGCGGCGCCCACAACGCAACCCTGATGAGCCGCCTGAGCGCCCTGCTGCCGGCGACCCAGGTCAGCAGCACCGCCACCTGCGGCGTAGACCCT
>NZ_JACARK010000658.1:0-1727 GCF_013386655.1 Pseudomonas sp. K5002
GCCAGCAGTTGGCCCTTGAGCACCTTGTCGCCTTCGTCCACCCGCACTTCGGCGAGGCGACCGGGGATCTTGGCGGCGATCTGCACTTCAGTCGATTCCAGCCGGCCATTGCCCATGCTCAAGCCTTCGGGCAGGCGGTCTTGGGTGGATTGCCAATAGCCGAAGCCGCCGGCGGCCAGCAGCAAGACAATCAATGGAATGGCGAAAAGATGGGAGGTGCGGTGGTTCGTCGACATGGGTGCATCCTGCGGCGTTAGCGTCCTAGTTTGACCGATCCTGCCCGGAGGCCCTTGATGCGGGTCAAATGAAGCGCCAGCCTAACCCGGTTGGCGCGCAGATGCATGCGCCATGGGCGTGACCGCAGGGTTCTGCTGTTTCAGCGCAGGCCGAGTACGGCGGCCCATTGCTCGGCGGTGACCGGCATCACCGAAAGGCGGCTGCCTTTTTGCACCAGGGGCAACTCGGCGAGGGCGGTTTGCTGTTTCAGATAGCCCAGCCCCAGGACCTTCGCAAAGGTCTCGACGTGGGCAACATTGATCGCGCTCCACGGGTTTTTTTCAGGGCTGGCCTTGGCGTCGAAATAATGACTGTCGGGCTCCAGCGCGGTCGGGTCCGGGTAGGCTGCCTCGACGATTTTACCGATGCCGGCAATCCCCGGTTCCGGGCAGCTGGAGTGGTAGAAGAAGAACTGGTCACCCACCGCCATCGCCCGCAGGAAGTTCCGCGCCTGGTAGTTGCGCACCCCGTCCCACCGGGCCTCGCCGAGCTTTTCCAGGCCCTTGATGGACAGTTCATCGGGCTCGGATTTCATCAGCCAATAGGCCATGTTTTCGCTCCTCAAAAGTCGATTGGGAAAGTTGTCCTGCAATTTTATGACAAACCGACAGTCGGTTGGCGTCAAGGTTTGCGTGTTGGTTCACGTTAACGCAGAATGCCGGGGTTTTGAGCTTGACGCAGCTGGCACGGACTACTAATGGAACGTTGCTGTCATCGTGTGCAAGATGCCTGAAGGGGGGCAATCGATGAAACGCAAACCGGATTTACTATGGATTTTGGTTATTTTGTTCGGCCTGGGCGTTGTGACCACCGGCTATGCGCAGAGCTTGTGGTCGAACAAGACTGACGCACCGATTGAACTCGCACAGCAACAGCCGCAACCGTTCAAACGCTGACCCGTCTTCAAGGCGCTGCTGATTCCAGTAGCGTCTCTGCTATATACCAATCCTTATCGGTGACTGTGCCCTCAAGCGGTACATCCCAGCTTGCCTGTGCCAATCGTTCGACCTTCTGGCATTCATGGGCCAGGCCCAACAGCGTCGGCTTGCGCCAGGATTTCCGGCGGGCCATGTAGGCCAGGCTGCGGTCATAAAACCCGCCGCCCATGCCCAACCGTCCGCCCTCATCATCAAAGCCAACCAGTGGCAGCAGCACCAGGTCCAGCGCCCAGACCTTGCGTTGTCGGCTGGCATTTACCTGGGGCTCGAGGATGCGAAAACGGTTGGGCCTCAGCTTTTCGCCGGGGCGCACTCGCTGGAACACCATCTTGGTTCGCGGCCATGCACTGAGCACCGGCAGGTAAGTCGCCTTGCCCCGGCGCTGTGCAGCGCGCAGCAGCAGGCGCGGATCGATTTCACCGTCCGTCGGTAGATATAAGGATAGGTGTTTGGCCCGGCGAAACAGCGGGTGCTGTGCCAGTTGCCGATACAGGCCCAGGGCGGCCTGGCGTT
>NZ_JACARK010000659.1:0-5421 GCF_013386655.1 Pseudomonas sp. K5002
CCCGAACAAGCGCTGCGCCAGTTGCTGCAGGGCAGCGGCCTGGATTACCAGATCGATGCGGGCTCCGTGACCCTGCGCCCGCTGGGCAAGGGCACCGGCGAAGCCGGTTCGCCGCTGGAGTTGGGTGCCACCGACATCAAGGTGGTTGGCGACTGGCTCGGCGACGCGAATGCCCAAGTGGTGCAGAACCACCCGGGGGCGCGCACCGTGGTGCGCCGTGAAGCCATGGTGGAGCAGGGCGCGATGAACGTCGGTGACGTGCTGCGGCGCATTCCCGGGGTGCAGGTACAGGAGGCCAACGGCACCGGTGGCAGTGATATTTCCCTCAACGTCGGGGTACGCGGCCTGACCTCGCGTCTGTCGCCACGCTCCACGGTATTGATCGACGGCGTACCGGCAGCGTTTGCACCCTACGGCCAGCCGCAGTTGTCGATGGCGCCGATTTCCTCCGGCAACCTCGACAGCATCGACGTGGTGCGTGGCGCAGGCTCCGTACGTTATGGACCACAGAACGTCGGCGGCGTGATCAACTTCGTCACCCGGGCCATCCCGGAAAAATTCTCCGGCGAAGTCGGCACCACCCTGGAAACCGCGGCCCACGGCGGCTGGAAACACATTGAAAACGCCTTCATCGGCGGCACCGCCGACAACGGTATCGGTGCTGCGTTGCTGTATTCCGGGACCAAGGGCGATGGTTACCGCGACCGCAACAACTCCAACGACATCGACGACGTGATCTTCAAGACCCACTGGGCGCCGACCGATCAAGACGATTTCTCGCTGAATTTCCACTACTACGACGCCAGCGCCGACATGCCCGGCGGCCTGACCCAGAAGCAGTACGACGCCAACCCGTATCAATCGGTACGTGACTGGGACAACTTCAATGGCCGGCGCAAGGATATGTCCTTCAAGTACATCCGGCAGATCGACGACCGCACCCAGGCTGAAGTGCTGACCTACTATTCCGACAGTTTCCGCGGCAGCAACATCGCCAACCGCGACCTGAAGACCCTGGGTTCCTACCCGCGCACCTACTACACCTTCGGCATCGAGCCGCGTGTGTCCCATGTATTTGACCTGGGGCCGAGCACCCAGGAAGTCAGCGTCGGTTATCGCTACCTCAAGGAAGGCATGCACGAGCAGGCCACCAGCCTGGCGCTGGTCAACAACGTGCCGACGCCCGTGGGCCAGAGTGACGGCCACGTGTACCAGGACCGTACCGGTGGCACCGAGGCCAACTCGTTCTATATCGATAACAAGATTGATATCGGCAAATGGACCGTCACCCCGGGCATTCGCTTTGAGCAGATTCGCACCGAATGGCACGACCGTCCGGTGGTAGGCCTCAATGGCGCCACGGTTCAGGAGAAGCGCCGCGAGATCCACAACAACGAACCGCTGCCGGCCCTGAGCGTGATGTACCACGTCTCCGATGCCTGGAAGCTGTTTGCCAACTACGAAACCTCCTTCGGCAGCCTGCAATACTTCCAGCTGGGCCAGGGCGGTAACGGCGACCAGACCGCGAACGGCCTGAACCCGGAAAAAGCCAAGACCTACGAAATCGGTACTCGCTACAACGACAGCGTCTGGGGCGGCGAAGTGACGTTGTTCTACATCGACTTCTCGGACGAGTTGCAATACGTCAGCAACGATGTGGGCTGGACCAACCTCGGCGCTACCAAGCACGAGGGCATCGAAGCGTCGGCCCATTACGACCTGTCGAACCTCGACCCGCGCCTGGACGGCCTGACCGCCAACGCCGGCTTCACCTACACCAGGGCCACCTCCGAAGGCGACGTTGCCTTCAAGGGCCGCGACTTGCCGCTGTACTCCCGTGAAGTGGCCACCCTGGGGCTGCGTTACGACATCAACCACTGGACCCACAACCTGGACGTCTATGCCCAGTCCGGCCAGCGTGCGCCGGGCACCGGTACCACCTACATCACCCAGCCGACTGCTGATGGCCAGTACGGGGATATTCCCGGCTACGTCTCGGTCAACGTGCGCAGCGGTTATGACTTCGGTGCGCAACTGTCGAACCTGAAGCTGGGCGTCGGGGTAAAAAACGTGTTCAACCAGGAACACTACACCCGCTCCAGCGACAACAACTCCGGGATCTACCTGGGTGAACCGCGCACGTTCTTCGTGCAGGCCAGCGTCGGCTTCTGATGCGTGCCTGATCCAGGTATCGACAGTGACGAGGGGGCGCAAGCCCCCTCGCCATAGCCCTTCTTCCTACTCTTTTTCTAACGATTTTCTGCGTCCGCAGGAACTGAATCCGACAGGTCTACCACACAAGGAGGTGCCCACTTTCCATGGGATACCTTGTATCGCCGAGGTGTCTTTGAGCCGGGAGTGAATCGTGTCAATACGCCGAACTGGAGATGCCTATGTCGGTAACCTTATCCAACTCAACTGTTGCCAACCCCTCTGATAACGCCGCGCAGCCGCATACTGATGCCGCCACATCGACGCAGTCACGCTCACGCTCCGGGCAGGGGTCGATCCACATCAGCTTCAACTTGCCACAGAATGGGATCGGCCCGGGATATTCGAATTGGACGACGACGCAGAGCACGATGGATCGCCATGGTGCCGCCAACAACTCATTCCGGGCGTCCTATGCAAACTCGTTCCTGGGCGGGCTGATCGGACAGCTTCAGGATTTTCTGCACAAGCTGTTCAATCCGTTCCGGCCTCACCCCGGTTATGGTCGTCCTGATCCTTCCATTCCACTCAGGCCTCTTCCCGGACACTGCCGTCCGACCCCCTGCAAGCCTGACCCGGGATACGGTCGCCCGGACCCACACTTTTCGAGGCAAACCCCCGATCAACTGGGGAACCTCCTCAAGAACAAATTTGATGCGTTCACGGTGCCGGGCCAGCCCTTCATCACAAAACAAAGCCTGGAGGAGATGGCGGGCAGACGGTTGACCAACGACCAGGACCGTAATGAGAACATTCTGTTGGCCCGGGAACTGCTGCGACGCCCAGACGTAATACAAGCCTTTGACCGAGCCGGCAGGACCGGTGATCTGGATGGTCGAATCTCCCGGCGGGACCTCAACGCCGTGCTCGACTCCGGCAACGCCTTGAAGTACAAGACCGACAAACAGCTCGCCGAACAGATGTTGAAGGACTTCGACGCCCTGAAGGGTATCTGGAGCCGCTCCATCAGTATCAAAGATTTGAAAAAATTGGCCGCATCGTCGTCGAGCGACCCAAAGCAACAGCGGCTCATCGAGTTGGCCAAGGAAGTCACTCAGCGCTCAAGCCTGTTAACGCTGATGGACTCTCTTGACCGGTATGACGGCAAGATCGGCAGAGCCGCCCTGCGCCACCTCTCTCTGAACCTGTTTTAGCTCGATCACGCCGCGACCCTCTCGCGGCGTGATGACCTGCCTTGATCAATCCGCTGCTTTCAAACTCTCAGCCAGGGCTCAGACATGGCTACACCTTCGTGTGGATCGCACAATCCTGGCTATCAGCCAGCCTGTCTTGCGCCGACGGGCAGCGATACCCTGCAACCGCCCCCCGTTGCCGCACCGGGCAAACGGTGCGAAGAGGGCGCCGAAGCCCGGCGAGTGAAGAACTTCACCGGGCAGCACACGTTCCAGGCGCCGGCGGCTGACGACTTCATCAAAGGCATGTTGCCGCACGGGCAGTTGCCTGCCTCCCACGCGCCTGGGTTACGCCCGTTGCGCGCGGTGATGGGCGCTATGGTCGCAGCGATCAAAGACCTTTGGCAGGAGACAAAACCGACCTCGCCAGGGTCTCGAAAAGCCGACTGATTCTTCGGTTTTTACATGTTGTCATTGGAACGCTGCTCTATCTCGGAACCATTGCCACCGGCACACCACACACCTTTGGCCTGTTTTCACCTGAGCGATACGGCGATTGCCGGGATGATGACCAGGTCAATGTGGAACCGGAAAATGGTGGAGATGAATCATGACAATCAACGGCGGGTCGGTCTGCCAGCACCTCGGTGCTACACCCTGTATTGCCCCGGCACTGGACGGCGGTACACGGGCAATTCACGCCGCTTCAAGTGAACCCGGTGAGGCTGCGCGAAAGCACAGCCATCAATCCGGCGGGGCGCCTGTCCGCTCATCAGGCTATCGGCCTCCTTTGCGGGGGGAGAGTCACTGCAGGAGTCTGCTGCAACACCTGGGGCTTCAGAACGAAGTGGCCAGCCGCCTCCGCGGGCCCAATCCCTACATTCGTTTGCCGGACAGCGATTTGGTGAGCGCGGCGAACGCCCAATTTGCCATGCTGAAAAAACTCCATGAGAACTGACGGACTGAAGCTGTCTTCACTGCAACGAATCGCCAGTAAAAAGCTCGGTGCCAGCCGAGAGGCCGACAGCGCTATCCTGCTTGCCAAGGCGATCATCCAGCGTCCGCGCCTGATCGATGCGATCCTCGACCAGGACGGCTACATCACCCGCGAAAGCCTGGCACAGGCCGAGAACGTCGTGTTCGGCAACAGCGATCCCAGTGCCTTCAGCCCGGACCCTTTCCACACAAAAAACAATGCCGATCTCGTCCGCCTGTTCAAGGAAATGTTCACCGAGTTACGGGACCGGTCGCGGGACCGCATGGGGTTTTTCGAGCAGATCTGCTACGTCAATATCGAGGTGCTGGCGATGATGAGCAAAGACCCGGATGAGCTCGACAGCCATGGCCAAGTTGTACTGGACCCGGCCACGGGGCTACCGAAGAAGAAATACGACGAACAGCAGGTGTATATGGCAAAAAACCTTGTGGACCGGCCGGGATTGTTGCGGTCGCTGGAAAACACCGCCGACAGCGGTCGGCGAATTTTCGGCAGCCATCACCAGGCGGGCTGGCTCAGCAACAAAACCCTTGATCGCTGGCTGGAACTCCAGAAAGCCAAATGACCCCGGGTTGATGCCTCAATGTACGAGGCGTGATGGGGCTGGGTGGTCAGACCCGCAGTATTTTCCCGCTGATCGCCACACCGATCAGCAGTACGGCAATCAGCACAAAGGCAGTGCTCAAGCTGCTGCCATGGGCGATGAAGCCGATCACCGCAGGGCCGGCGAGAATGCCGGTGTAGCCCAGGGTGGTGATGGCGGGCACGGCAATGTGTTCCGGCATGACGGTCTGCTTGCCGACGGCGGTGTACAGCACCGGTACGATGTTCGAACACCCGGCACCGACCAATGCATACCCCAGCAGGGCGGTTTCCCACGCAGGGAATAGCGTCGCCAACAGCATGCCGCCGGCGGCGAGCGCGCCGCCGAATACAATCACCCGGGTTGCGCCCAGACGGCGAACTATCCTGTCGCCGGTAAGGCGCCCGACGGTCATGGTCAAGGCAAAGGCTGCGTAGCCAAGGCCCGCATAGGCCTCGTCAAGGCCGCGCTCGGCGCTCAGGAACACCGCGCTCCAG
>NZ_JACARK010000660.1:0-8523 GCF_013386655.1 Pseudomonas sp. K5002
GCCGGTCACCGTCAATGCGGTGTTCAATGCGCCAAGCGTGGCGGCATTTGCAGCGCTGGTGCAGGCGCAGTTCACGTTGTCGCCGCTGGTGCGGCTGTCGGCGGCGGGACCGGGTACCAACCTGTTCTGCTTCCACCCGTCCACCGGCCATGTGCAGGATTACCGCGCGCTGCTGCCCCATCTACCCAACTGGCAAGTGTGGGGCTTGCAGGCGGCGTATCTGGGCGACGACAGCATAGCGCTCGACGGCAACATCGACAGCCTCGCAGCGCTGTATGTCGAGCAACTGCGCCAGCAGCAGCCCCAAGGCCCCTATCATCTACTTGGGTTTTCACTGGGCGGGCTGCTGGCGATCACCGCAGCGGCGCAGCTGGAACGTTGCGGCGAACAGGTGGCATTTCTTGGCATCCTCGACTCGCAATACCAGCGACAGGACGAGGACGATAGCGTCGAGGCATTGCTCGACTCAGCCGCGCAGGCGCTGACCGTTGACAGCCAGGCGCGGTTGCGCAATTTGCCGGCATCGGTTTCCACCGCGTTGACTGCTCGATTGGCTAAACTGCCCGCCGCCGAGCGCCTGCCCGCGCTGGCGCAATGGGCGCACCAGCAAGGCCTGCAACTGCAGGGCGACAGCTGGGAACATCTGCACACGCGCATTGGCTACCAGCAACATACGCAGCAGTTACTCGCCAGCTTCCAGCCGCCACGGCTAAGCTGCCCGGTGCATATCTGGTGGGCCGATGCCACGCTGCAAGCAGCGGACTTTGCCGACCCGCAGTGGGAACAGCTGAGCAGCGGGCCATGGGTGCGTGACGTGGTGCAGGCGCAACACTTGAACATCCTGGAACAACCCACGATGCATCAACAATTGATCGTCGGCCTTGCGGCCCTGGCGACAGACGGAGCAGTTTGAATGGATTTGCTGATGCTCATGGCCAAGCGCTCGTGGCGCGCCCTGTTGGTGGCGACGCTGACCGGCCTGGCCTGCGGACTTGCGGCAGCAGGGTTGATCGCGATGATCAACCACAGCCTCACGGTGTTCGACCAACTGCGACCGATTGACGGCCTGTACTTCGGTGGACTGGTGCTGCTGGTGGCGGTGTCGCGGATTATTTCCGATATCAGCCTGCTGCGCCTCGGCCAGGCGGCGGTCAACGATATGCGCCTGCACTTGAGCGCCAAGCTGATCGACACGCCCTATGCGCAATTGCAACGATTGGGCAAGCACCGGCTGCTGGCGATGTTGACCGACGACACGCAAACCATCAGCCAGGCAGTGGAGCTGGTGCCGATCCTTTTGGTCAACGGCGGGATCATCATCGCTTGCCTGGGTTACCTGGGATGGCTGAGCTTGCCGCTGCTGGGCTTGACGGTGTTGCTGATCATGCTCGGCAGCCTGAGTTTCAACTGGCCGCAACGCCGGGCGCTGACGTCGATTTCCCGCGCGCGCGAACTCAAGGACCAACTGTTCGAGCATTACCGCTTGCTGACTGATGGCAGCAAGGAGCTGCAGCTCAATCACCCGCGTCGCCAACACTTCTTTACGCGCCTGCTGCTGCCGGTCAGCCAGCAATACCGGCGCGACTTTGTGCGCGGCATGAGCATCTATGCGGTGGTTATGAACTGGGGCAATGCGGTGTTCTACCTGCTGATCGGCGTGGTGTTGTTTGTAGCGCCGCACTTTATCGAGCTGAGCGTGAGCCTGGTCACCGGCTATATCCTCGCGATCCTGTACATGATCACGCCGCTCTCGGAATTGATGCACGCCCTGCCAACCCTGGGCCGTGCCAGCGTGGCGCTGAACAAGATCCGCGCCCTGGAAGGCGAAATGCAGGGCGCCAGCGAAACCCTGGAAACCTTCGCGCCGACCCAGGTGCGCAGCCTTGTGTGCCGCGACATGACGCATACCTACTACCGCGAACGCGAAGACGGCCACTTCACCCTCGGGCCGATCAACGTCACCTTAAAGGCGAGCGAGACGGTGTTTATCACTGGCGGCAACGGCAGCGGCAAGACCACCCTGGCGTTGTTGCTGACCGGGCTTTATCGCCCGGAAAGCGGCGATGTGATGCTCGACGAGCAGGTGTCGTCGAGCAATAACAACCACCATTTCCGTCAGCACTTCTCGGCGATCTTTACCGACTTCTGCCTGTTCGAAAACCTGTTCGACGGCGACGATCCGCAGTTGGTGCAGCAGGCCCAGGATTACCTGGTGCACCTGCAATTGGACCACAAGGTGCAAATCGAACAGGGCCGCTTGACCACGCTGGCGCTGTCCACCGGGCAACGCAAGCGCCTGGCGCTGCTCAGTGCGTATCTGGATGATCGTCCCTGCTACCTGTTCGACGAATGGGCCGCAGACCAAGACCCGGTATTCAAACACTTCTTCTACACCCGCATCCTCACGGACCTGCGTGCGCGCGGCAAACTGGTGATCGTGATATCCCACGACGACGCGTACTTCGGCCTTGCCGATCGCTTGTTGCGTATCGAGCATGGGCGCCTGAGCGAAGCGCCGTTGACGGTCAGCGCCGCTCAGTCATAGAGGGAGTGCAGGTAGCTGACCTGCTCCGCCAAGGGCAGACGGTGCAGTTTGGGGCAGGATTCGCACAGCACCAGCGGCTCGCCTTCAACCAGCGGGTGCAGCTGGTAGTGCAGGCAACAATGCCGGCGTAGTGGCAGACGCGGGCAAATATCCGGTGCGGGCGACGGGACTTGGCGTTGCAGGCCGCGCAACTTCAAACGTCCGTCGTTAACGCTGACCTGCTCCAGCCAACGGTGCACCTCGGCAAAGCCTGGCCGGGACAGGTCGGGGTCGAACCGGTCGAACGCACCGTCCCAGATCGCGACGAAATTGCCCCACAAAATCTTCGGTGCCAAGCCACCGGCTGCCGCCAGGGTGGCGAACAACGGTGCCAGGTGCTCGTGCAGCCAGCGCGAAAGGTAGAGGACGCGCTCAGGTTCCGTCAGTGTCGGCAAGCCACTGGTGAAGTTCAACGCCAGCGGTTGTCCGGCATCCAGGTGCAACACACTGCCATCTGTCCAGAAGTCGATCGCCTGCTGGCGTGTGAGCAGGCAGGCCAGGGTCGCCGGCACCACGATGCTCATGTAGTTCATCGACCACTGCGACACCACTGCAGGCTTGTTGATGCCGGGATAGCGCAGGGCAAACTCGGCCAGCACGGGCTGCAGCAAGGCAGGATCGGCGACACGGCTTAATGGGATGAAAGGCTGGTCATTCGGCTCAAGCCTGATGACCCGTTGTATAGGTGGCCATGCCTGCTTTAGCCAGTCTGGAAATTCGATAACGGGGCTCCTGTCGCTTTCCCTTATGAATGCAAGCGATTAGCATTGGCGGATCCTATCCTCCCTATCCTGCAAACTCAACGTCGCCAGCGACCGGACTTCTTTAACCTTCATGCATACACTTCGCAATTTCTGGCGCCTGGCACGGCCTTTCTGGACCTCCGAACAGAAATACCCGGCCCTGCTGTTGCTGCTGGCCACGGTGGCGATGAACCTGTGCCTGGTGGGTGTCAATATCCTCAATAACTTCTGGAACCTGCATTTTTATAATGCGCTGCAGGAAAAAGACTACCCGGGCTTCCTGCTGGGCGGCCTGCAATTCATCCTGCTTCAGATCGGCCTGGCGGCCTTTACCGTCGGCGCGTTTCACTTTCAGCAGAAACTGACCTTGCTGTGGCGGCGCTGGTCGACGCGCAACCTGCTCGCGCAATGGCTCGACAGCCAGCGCTACCAGAAGCTGAAACTGACCGAAACCGAGGTAGACAACCCCGACCAGCGCATCGCCGAAGATATCGACCTGTTTATCATCAAGTCGCTCAAGCTGAGCCTGGGGCTGCTGACGGCGGTGGTGTCGCTGTTTTCGTTCCTGAATATTCTCTGGCAAGCCTCGGGCCTGGTCAGCATTCCATGGGGTGACGAAGGCCTGGTGATTCCCGGGCTGCTGGTGTGGGTGGCGTTGGTCTACGCGCTGCTGGGCACCGGATTCGCCTTCTGGCTCGGCCGCGCCCTGCCCCATCTGAACTTCATGCAGCAGCGGCGCGAGGCCGATTTCCGTTTCTCGTTGATGCGCCTGCGGGAGAACGCCGATTCGGTCGCCCAGTACCGGGGCGAGGCCGTGGAAAGCCAGCGTTTCAATCAGCGCCTGGAAGCTGCTTTGCAGAACTTCTGGGTCCTGGTGAAAAAGCAGAAGCTGATCATGGGTTACTCGACCTTCTACCTGCGCAGTGCCACGGTGATTCCGATGTTCATCATGGCCCCGCAGTTTTTCGCCGGGGCCTTTACCCTCGGCCGTCTCACCCAGATCAGCGCGGCGTTTGGCGAAGTGCATGCCGCCGTGGCCTATCTGGTTGGGGTGTTTCCGGAACTGGCCGAATGGAAGTCGGTCATTGATCGGCTGGACGGCTTCCAGCAACGTCTGGATAACGTCAGGGTCGACTCGGATGTGGTGCTGACGCAACAGTCCGAAGGACTGGATATTCGCAATCTGGATATCTGGCTGCCTGACGGGCGGCGACTGTTTGCAGGGTTCAACTTGGCACTCAAGCCTGGTGATAGCCTGCTGATCAAGGCCCCTTCGGGGTTCGGCAAGTCCACGCTGATTCGCGCAGTGACTGGGCTCTGGCACCATGCGTCAGGCGCCGTGGCCTATGACCGTGAGCGCACGCTCACGCTCTCGCAAAAAACCTATCTACCCTTGGGCAGCTTGCGCGAAACACTGTGGTACCCCAATCCCGCCCCCGAAGAAAAGGATGCCGAGTTGCAGCACATCATGCAGCAAGTCGGCCTGGAGCATCTGGACAGCCAACTGGCCCATGAGCGTGACTGGGCGCAAACCCTGAGCCTCGGCGAACAGCAGCGCTGCGCCTTCGTACGCGCCCTTCTGGCCCGCCCTGCGGTGCTGTTTCTCGACGAGAGCAGCGCCGCGATGGATGCAGCCAATGAAGCGTGTTGTTACCAGCTACTTAAGGAAATGCTACCGGAGACGATCCTGATCAGCGTCGGCCACCACGCCTCACTGGAGCGCTTTCATGGCCACGTCCTGGAATTGCAAAATGAGGTGGAATGGACGCAGAGGGCGGTGAGTCGAACGATGTGAATGGAAGGATGACAGACGCAACCGGGCGCAAAGTGCGGGCATATTTGAACTTTTTATGCCTGGAAGTATTGCTTTAGAGGCTTGGAAAAATGTTTTTTGGGGACCCTGAGAGTCTTTAGGCGTTGTCGGGCAGGCTGTTTAACCGTTCTGGCTGGAGGCTCCGCGGGCAATCTGACCGTGCAGACCGACGGGAGTGTCTTGCTAGTGCACGCTCTCGCGGCCACGACCGCCGAACACTGGTTGAGCGCACAGCACTCGCACCAACCCCGCCGGGGCAACCAACCCCGCTGCGGTTTCCCATGTCGGTTGCATGCGCTCGACCAGCACCGCAGCCGCGTGCATCGAAGCAGCTGATGAGGTGATCTGGTGGATGCCATCTACGCCTGCCCTGCCCTCGCCTCTGCCTTGGTCTCCTGCCGAGGTGAACGCTCTTACTCAATTAGGTGTGCAGTTGCGAGACCCGGCGCGTGAGCTTGTATCGTTAGCACTGAAGTGGCTGCGGCCAACCATTGCTTCCGGCGAACTGCTAATTCGAGACCCGAAACTTTTCGAGAGTCTCCAAGGCATTCACGACAAAGCTGTGGTAGCTGAAATGGAGGCTTAGGGGGTGTTCCACGCCTGCAACAAGCAGAACGTGCCTGTAATAGTCGTTCGCGGCATCAGCGATTACGGAGACAAGACCAAGGACAACACTTTCCACAAGGTGGCTTCCGAAGCTGCTGCCATCGTGACCCTGGATTACGCCATCCATGGATGGAGCCGCAGACCGGCTCTCTGAGCCATCGTCTCTTGTTAAGTTGAGCGCCCTTCGGCCAAGGGTGCTTTCATCATAAAGAGCAACCTGCTCCGGCGTAAGGGCCGGACTATGCAAGGAGACATGAACTTGACTGATGACGTCCGATCCGAAGACCAGCCACTTCCACCTTGCTCCATCCCTGCATCATGCCAAATATCATTTCGGGGCATATCTGAAGGTGTTGAGTGGCAAGAAAAATTCATCGCCATTGCTCGAAAGGTGGTTGAAGCCTCTGGTTGCCACCATCAGCTCAACGAGGAGATTGAAATCACTGTCAAAACCCCTGAAATTCTTCATTCGTTAACCCCCAAAAAATCTTGAAAGGCGTTGCCTGACGGAGCTTTTGGTAAGCGGCGCATCAAATTTAAAATCAATGACCTCAACACCATTTTCAGCACATAGCCTACGTTTGGAGGCGTCTCTTTCCACCACCCGTAGATGGGCCTCCTCACCACCGAAGACCTTTAGAGGCCGGTAGTGCTGCTCTCCTTGATGCTCAATAGCGAGCCCCAGCTCTGGCAGGTAAATGTCGAGTCTCATCCTGCCAAGCCACCCTGGAGAGGCCTCACGCAAAACCTGATGATCAGGAAAATGAATCGCCCCGGCTTATCTAGACACCTTGCAAGCTCAACGAAAGCGATTAGCCGCTACTCATCCTCATAGTGGAGAGACACGCTGAAAGCCATCAAGTCCCCCATTGCATCACCGCCAGGGCGCGCACTCGCAATTGTTCGTGGATCGCATGCGAATGGGGGCAAAACTGGGGGCATAGTTGGTTTTTCTAAGCCTAGAAGCACCGTCCTAGAGCCAAGTCAAAATGTTTTTTGGCGACCCGGACAGCCTATAAAGCAACAGCACCGCCGGGCATCACACCGAACTCGTCACTTCGCTCTGGACAGATTGCGATTCCCCGGGAACCGGCTCATCGCTGGCGATCGACCTTGGGCCTTGAATCACGGCCAGGCGCCCGGTGCTCGGCGAGCTTTTTTTGCTCTTGTTTGAATTGCTGTTGCCAGCGGGCCAGCGCCTCAGCCCCGTCCGATGCCTGCACCGCCATTGGCACAGACACAATCATCCCGAAAAGCGTCCAGATAAGGAGTTGCTTCATTTCATCTCACCTTCGTTGTTTTAGCTGAAACTGGTTCGGATATCGGCACGCTGGTATTGGTCGAGCAACCCCGCCAAATCCCGGTAACAAGCAGCCAGGTCGCGGGCACCAAGGCGGATCAGTGATCTCGACGTACGCCGGGCCTGGGCCGCGCTGATCGCTGAATCGAAGGCATATCTGGCAATACGCCGATCGCCCGCTTGCACACACCTGGCGATTGACGAATGAGGCTCCAGGTCGCGTGTCTTGCGGTGCAGCAACCTTAACTGTCGACCCAGTTGAAGCGAGACGGCACCGGCCTCATCGGCGCCCGACAGCGCTTGCAGGGCAACCATCCGGTGCTGTTGCGTGGCCTGCCACTTCAGAAGATCCATGCGGTGCCCGTGACGCAGTAACCGGCGCGTGTCTTTGTGCAGCGCGGTCCTCAGGACGTCGGCGTGGCTGGCGGGTTTCCCCGGCAGCAACTGGAAGGCCAGCAGGCAGATAGCAAGCGTCACCATCCAGGCCAGGGCTTGATTCACGAAGTCAGCGAAGTCGTATTGGGCGGTCCCGGCGGTGCCGACCAGGGTGTTGAACGTAATCAGGTAGGCGACGCCTTGCAGGGCATGGCGCGGCCGGGTCGTGGCATGAATCCCGACCGCCCAGAACGCAACCAGCACCACCGTGAGCAACCCGAACCCGCTGATGTGCGGCAACAGCAGGAACTTGCACCCCGCCGCTGCCAGGATTGCGTAGAAGGTTCCCCTGGCAAGGCTCGCAATGCCTTGCTCGGGCGCCGCGCTGGTGGCCAGCAAGGTGCAGAACGGACCCAGTACGGCCAGCAAGGTTGGCCCCTGGTCCCAGCCGGTGAGGTACCAGACAGCACCGGTCGCCAGCGTGGCCAGCAACGCTCGCACACCGTTACGCAGTGCAGCGCCGTAGTGTCGGTGAAACCCCACGGCGCGGGCCGGCGGCAGGGGCGCGCGCTCAAGACAGGCAAAACTCGACAAGGCGCTGGCCAGTTCGGCCAATGATTCATTCAGACGCCGCTGGCTCGCGCCTGGTTCAAGGCTGGCTTGCAGCTCCCGGACACGATCGGCCGCCACGCAAAACCCGGGCATGGCTTCAGCCAGCTGGCGCAACTGTGCGCCGATCCCAGCGTGCGAAGGTATCGCGCATTCGTCGAGCACCACGGCATGCAGATACGCAAGTCCTGCCTGCAGGGTCGCCAGCCTGGCGCGGATCAGCACCGACTCGCCCCGACCAATCCCGAGAAGGTCGTCCACTTTGCTGATATCGATGGCCAGCGGGTCCTGCGCACGCGCCGGTCCGCCGTCAAACCGCACGGCCAATAACCGCAGGGTGCGCGACGAGACGTCGCGAAGTGCCATGGTCAGTGTGCGCTCGACGGTCTTGCGGCTGAATAATGTGGCCACCAGGCTCAGGCTCAACACCCCCAGAACAACGGTCGTGCCCCGTCCGACGATATGTTCGAAACCTTGCTGCGGCGCGACGATG
>NZ_JACARK010000661.1:0-4665 GCF_013386655.1 Pseudomonas sp. K5002
CGCCGAGCGCACGGATGCCCTCGACCACAGCCTGCAACTTGTCCGGGCTCCTGCCGCTGACGGCCACCTGCAAACCCTCCCGCGCGAAGCGTCGCGCCAGCGCCGCTCCCAGGCCGGCCACGGCACCTACACCGGCAATCCACACCACAGGCTCGGATCGAGACTCAGACATTAGCCACTTCCTCAATGAGATACGTGGCTAACAATTTACCCATCGCCGGGCGTGAGGAATAAGAACATCGACAGCTAAGGTTATGCGCTGACTCAATAGCGCATTTCCACCGCCACATAAGCCCCAATCCCATCCCCCGGATACAACGACGCCGTATCCTGCCCCTTCGCGTCATACAACGGCTGCACCGCCGTCACGTATTTCTGATTGGTCAGGTTCTTCAAATCCAGCGACACCTTCCAGTCCTTGCTCGGCGTTTCATACCCCACGTTCGCCCCGAAGATCGTGTAGGAGGGCGCATAGAAGCTGTTCGCATAGTCCACCGCCGTACGCGAAGCCGATTGCACATTCACCCCGGTATAGAAGCCCGCTGGGTGCTGATACTGCACTTCGCCCTGATAGATATGCTTCGGAATCCCCGGCAGTTGGTTGTCGCCGAAGGTCGGGTCGTGGCGGTAGTAGAAGTCGTTATAGGTATACACCTGGCGCAGGGTGATTTTTTCACCCGAGGTGTTTTCCCACAGGCGTGTATTCAAGCCGGCCTCGATCCCTTGGTGGATCGTCGGCGTGGCGTTGAATGCACCGGTGACCGCAGCAGCCGTGGAGGTGGCCGGGATGATCTGCACGTTGAGCAATTCATCTTTCACCCATGAGCGGTAGAGCGCCAGGCTGCCGTCGAAGATGCCCGACGAACCCTTGATCCCGACTTCCACGGTATTGGCTTTCTGTTCCACCAGCGGCCGTACGTACGGCGTGGTCGGCCCGGAGCCGGAGTATTCCCAGGACGCCGGTGGGTCGACGGAGCGGCTGACGTTGGCAAACACTTGCAGTTGTGGGTTGAACTCGTAACGCACGCCCACTCGCGGTGCCAGGCTCCAGTTGTCGTAGGTCACATCGCTCGGGTAGGTGGTGGTGTTGGCCACCAGGGCTTCCTTGACGTCGGCATGGCGGCGCACGTTGATCGCCGAGACGCCACTGGTCAGCCACAGGCCGTCCACCAGTTCCAGGTCGTTGCCCACGGAGAACACGTGATCGAACGAGGAGCTGTAGTCGACGAACTTGCGCGTCTGTTTGTTGGCGAAGGTGGAGTCGACCTGGCCCTTGAGGTGTTCGGTGGAGGTGAAGGCCAGGCTGGAGCGGCTTTCGTGGCCGAACAGGGTGTCGCGGCGGTCGTAGTTGATCACCGCGCTCAGGTCATGCCAGTCCCAGTAGCTGGGGTTGCTCGGGCTGTTCGGGCTGTTGTTGTGGGCGTACTGGTAGTAGACGAAACCTACCGACAGGGTGGCGTCGTCCTCAAAGGTGTAGGTGGTCTTGCTGCCCAGCCATACGCTGCCGGGGCGACGGCTGCCGGCGCCGCTGCTTTCGGCGGTGGCACTGGCACGGTCGGAATGGTGCTTGACCGCATCCAGGGTGGTGGCGCTCGGGTCGTTGTGGAACTCGTCGCGGTAACGCAGCATCACCCGGGTTTCGAGTTGCGGGCTGAAGCGGTAGCCAAAGTTGGCCACTACGCCCTGGCTTTTCGACAGGCTGTAGTCGCGGTAACCGTCGCTGCGGTAGTTGTCGGCATTCAGGTAGTAATCGAACGCACCCTCGACGCCGCCGACACTCAGGCTTTGCTTGTTGTAGCCGTAGCTCCCGGTTTCCGCTCGCACCCGCAGGCCGGGTGCGGTGTAACCGGTCTGGTTGACGAAGTTGATGGCGCCGCCAAGGCTCAGTGCGCCGTACTGGAAGGCGTTGGCACCCCGCAGGATCTCGGTGTAGTTCACCCCTGAGCCGTTGAGGAATTCGTAGGGTGTGCCGCCCGGGCCGGTGATCGGCAGGCCGTCGAACAGGAACTTGATGCCCTCACGGAAATACCCCGGCGAGGTGTTGGCGCCCGAGCCACGAATGGAGATCTTGGCCGCGTCGTTGCCGCCGGTGGACTGCACGAACACGCCCGGCTGATAGGCGAGGGTGTCCTGCAAGGTGGCGGTGCGTCCCTTGGCCACTTGTTCGCTGTCGACCACGCTGGTGCCGCCTGGCACTTCGGACAGCTGACTTTTGGCTGCTTCAACGGGCGTGATTTTTTGTGCCTCTACCGTCACCGTCTTTAGCCGTGTTCCGGTCGTCGGTGTGACCTCATCATCTGCCTGCACACTGGCGGAAAAAACCAGGGCTGAGCCCAGCCCCACCATCGCCAGCCAAGTTGCTTGCCGCACGGCAAGTGTCAACTTTTGCAACTCTCCCCGAAAGATTGGATCCATTAAGCGTGTTCCTTGTGAATAGATAAAAGAGCCCCAGCTTTCTATTCGAATAGTCATGCCTGTTTCGCTCTGAGCAGTTTCTATGCCAAGACTATTGGCCAAGGAATACGGGCGCTTAGTTAAGGTTAAGTGTTCTGCGGGATACTTTGTTTTGAATCGGTGTTTGATTCTCAACAGTCAACTTTAATGCCTGGGATTGCCGCAGCTGTCTCGAACGCAACAGTTGATAAGCAGTGTGTAAGGCTACCAACAATCTCGGGGTGTATAACGGGTATAACCATATAAGTGTTTGGCAGTGTTTGCCCCGTTTTACAAGGGTTTTGCGCCGGTTTCATGGTCAATATGGCGTTTCTTGAAGACTGGCATGCTCACTGCATTACATCCCGTAATTGCAAACTTTCAGTGTTCATCGAGTTCCTCTAAGGAAGTGTCATTGACAACCATCCTGAAACTTTCGGCGGTTATTTCACTGTGCCTGGCAGTCAATGCCTGCTCACCGGCTGCGGCACCGAAACATGAAACGTCTGCGGCTGATGGCACGGTCACCAACGGTGTAGTGACTTATTCGGCGACGGACTTTCATGAGTCGTCACCGGGGCGCAGTGGCGGAACTTTGCGCGTCTCAGCCGCCTCCGACGCCGGCAGTTTCGATGTTCACGCACTGTCTAACGGCAACATCCAGTGGATGGGCCGGATTCTCTTCGATTGCCTGGTGTACCAGGACGAGCAGGGCAATATCAGCCCGTGGCTGGCTCGCTCCTGGGACATCTCCGACGACGGCAAGACCTACACCTTTCACCTGCGCGACGACGTGACCTTCAGCGATGGCGAGAAATTCAATGCCCAGGCGCTGCAAACCAACCTGGACCACATGCGCGACCCGGCGACCAAGTCCCCACTGGCCGCGGCCTATATCGCGCCGTACCTGGATGGCAAGGTCATCGACGACTACACCTTCGAAGCCCATTTGCGCGAACCCTATACGCCGTTCCTGGATGTGCTGGCGCAGTCCTGGCTGAGCATGATCTCCCCCAGGCAGATTCGCGAGGCGCCGAAGACCATCGCCGAGCACCCCATCGGCAGCGGGCCGTTTACGTTGCAGAGCTACACCCGTGACCAGGGCGCGGTGTTCATCAAGCGCCCCGGCTATAACTGGGCGCCACCGGTGACGCGCCACGCGGGCGAAGCCTACCTGGACCGTATCGAACTGAGCTACGTCCCCGAAGCCATGATCCGCTTCACGGCGCTAGAGTCCGGCCAGTCGGATTTCGCGCTTGATGCACCGGCCCAGAATGCCGCCGCCATCCGCGCCAACCCCGACCTGGTGATGCGCAGCCGGATTCGCAAGGGCAACCCGAGCCGTGGCATCGTGTTCAACGTCGAGCAGGCGCCATTCGACGACGTGCGAGTACGTCGCGCCGTGGCCAAAGCCGTCGACCGCGAAGGATTGGCGTGGATTTCCGGCTTCGGCGAATACATCGCCAAAGCCGATTTCCTGGCGGCGAATACCCGGTTTTATCAACCCAACAAAGAGGCCCTGGCCTACGACGTCAAGGCGGCCAATACCTTGCTCGATGATGCCGGTTGGACAGGGCGCGACGCCCAGGGCTATCGGACCAAGGCCGGGCAGCGCCTGAAGGCGACCTTGTTGGCCTATAGCAGCCCGGCCTTTCCCGGCAGCGTTTCGGTGGCCATCCAGGCCGACCTGAAAAAAGTCGGCTTTGAGATGACCGTCGAGATGCTGCCGCTGACCCGGGTGATCGAGAGGCGCTATGCCGGTAAGTTCCAGGCGATGGCGGACGGTTACTGGCACACCAACACACCCGACGGCATGTTCGTGCTTTATCACAGCGAGTCCATCAGCACCGATAAAAGGATCGGCCAGAACGTTGGACGCTTCCGTGATGCCGAACTGGATCGCGTGCTCAGCGCCGCTCGCCAATCCCGCGATCCGGTTGAGTTGCAGGCGCTCTATGGCGAGGCACAAAAGCGCCTGACCGAAACCGTGCCGTCGGTGCCTTCGGTGGAAGCCCAGGTACTCACCGCCTATGGTCGACAAGTCCAGGGCGTGATTTTCGATACCTCCCACAACGTACCGTTCTTCACCAGCATCTGGCTGGACCGGGGGCAACCATGAGCCTGTTCAAATCCATCGCCTGGCGCCTGCTGGCGGGCATTGGCGTGCTGTGGGGCGCGGCGACGCTGACGTTCCTCGCGGTCAATTTCAGCGGCGGTGACACGGCGCTGGCA
>NZ_JACARK010000662.1:0-2357 GCF_013386655.1 Pseudomonas sp. K5002
TCGCCGCGCACGCTGCGCAGGTCGTTGAGCAGCGGCAGCACTACCAGGGGCAGGTCGCGCCGGGCGCTGTGTACGCGGTCGAGGTACAGCGGCAGTTGGCCAAGGCCCTGTTGCAGCAGGCGAATGCCTTCGTCGCGCTGGCTGACGCGCGCGCCTTGCAGGGCGAGGGCCAGTTGTTCCATTTCTTCAGCGAACAGGGCCGCGCCGTAGAACTCGACCATCAACAGGCTGCCATGCACCTGATGGATGCATTCCAGGCACTGGCCGATGGCCTCGCTGCTGCTTTCTTCAACATAGGCGTCCAGCGCCGAACGGGCCTGTTTCAGGGTTTCGGCAATTTCGCCCTTGACCCATTCGAGGGCCACGTAGTCGTGCCGATCAACCATAACCGCTCCCGTCTGAATTCATGAGTTGCTGGTAGTGCTGGGTCATGCGTACACCGATCTCAAAACAANNTTGCTCGCGAATGCGGTGGGTCAGACAAAGCGTCGGCGACTGACACACCGCATTCGCGAGCAAGCCCGCTCCCACATTTGCTTTTCGGTGTTTTCGAGGGCGCATTTCACTCATCCACCCGCTTCGCCGCCGGCAAGGTGAACCCCGACACCGACCGCCGCAACTGACTGGCCATTTTTGCCAGGTTGCCGATGCTCTCGGCAGTGGCCGTAGAGCCCGACGAAGTCTGAGTGGTGATCTGCTGGATCACGTTCATCGTCAGGGAAATCTGCCCTGCCGACGACGTCTGCTGCTGCGCCGCGTTGGAGATACTCTGGATCAGCGCCGCCAGGGTTTTCGACACGCCTTCGATCTCTTCCAGCGCTACCCCGGCGTCCTGGGCCAGCCGCGCACCGCGCACCACTTCGGTGGTGGTCTGCTCCATGGAAATCACGGCTTCGTTGGTGTCCGTCTGGATCGCTCGCACCAGGGTTTCGATCTGCCGGGTCGCCGCCGAAGAACGCTCAGCCAGGCGCTGTACCTCATCGGCCACCACCGCAAAACCACGCCCGGCATCACCGGCCATGCTCGCCTGGATCGCGGCGTTGAGCGCGAGGATGTTGGTCTGCTCGGCGATGTCATCGATCAGGCTGACGATGTCGCCAATTTCCTGGGACGATTCCCCCAGGCGCTTGATGCGCTTGGCGGTGTCCTGGATCTGTTCGCGGATGTTGTCCATGCCGTGGATGGTGTTGTGCACCACCTCGTTGCCCTTGTTGGCAATCTCTACCGAACGCTCGGCCACTGCCGAAGATTCGGCGGCGTTGGCCGACACCTGGTCGATGGACTGGGCCATCTGGTTGATCGCCGTAGAGGCTTCGGCAATCTGCTGTGCCTGATGCTCCGACGCTTGGGCCAGGTGCATGGCGGTGGCCTGGGTGTCCTGCACCGCACCAGCCACCTGGCCGGCAGTGAGGTTGATGGTGGCCACCAGGTCGCGCAGTTGGTCCACGGAATAGTTGATGGAGTCGGCAATGGTGCCGGTGAAGTCTTCGGTGACCGAGGCGGTGACGGTCAGGTCGCCGTCGGCCAAGTCTTCAATCTCATCCAGCAGGCGCATGATCGCGTTCTGGTTGCGCTCGTTCTTCTCGGCGGTTTCCCGCAACTGGCGGTTGGTCTCGCGGACCATCACCAGGCCGATCAGGATGATCGAGGCCAGCGCCAGCAAGCCCAGCACGTAGCCGCCGATGGTGTCGAAAGTGCGCCCGTCCGCGAGGTTTTCAAAGCCGGTGGCCAGGTGCGAGGCTTCGTCCAGCAGGGTTTGCGACAGGTTGAAGATATTGCTCGCCGAGGCGCGCACCTGGAACAGCTGCGGCGAGGTCTCGAGGATTTCGTCCACGGAACCGGAGACGAATTCGAACAGCTCGGAAATCTCCGCCAACCGGGCGCGGGCGTCGTGGTCTTCAACCTGGGTGATGCGCAGCCCGGGATTGCCGTTGAGCATGCCACTGAGCACCACGCCGAAACGGCTGGCATCGCGGCCAAAGGCATCGGCGGCCTGCACGGCAGTCTCGTCCCCCGCCAGCACGGTGTTCACCGCCCCCAGGATGCGTTCGGCCAGCAATGACTGGCGCTGGGCCAACGCTACCTGGCTGGCCGGTGCGCCGCGTTGCAGCAGAATATCGACAACCTTTTCCGACTCCATCTGCAACTGCGGAACGGTTTCCGCCAGGGTCGCGGCCACTTGATGCAGCGACAGCACCGTTTGCTCGCTGGCCAGAATCGCATCGGCGTTTTTCAGCAGCGCTTCCCAGTCGGTCTGCACGGCGCGCATTTCTGCACGCACGGCGGTGGGTGCAGCGGGCAGGCCGGTGGCCGGGTCGCCTTTTTTCAGGTAACCCCAGCGCTGGGCAAAATCGTTG
>NZ_JACARK010000663.1:0-1935 GCF_013386655.1 Pseudomonas sp. K5002
GACGACCCGGCGCTATATTCTTGAGCATTGGCAGGCCGTGACCGACGCCACCGGCCAGCCGTTCAAGCGTGAAGGTGCACTGCCTGATGGTTTTGTCTACGACACCGAGCCGGCTTGCCGCGCCGTGGTCACTGCCCGCAGCCTGGCGCCGGATTGCGCGTGGAAACTGCTGGGGCTGATCCAGCAGGCGTTCTACGTCGAAGGGCGCGATGTGACTCGCGCCGACGTATTGGTGGAACTGGCCGAGACCGCTGGTGTGCCGCGTATCGAGTTCGCCGAAGCTTTCGACCGCGCCGACCAGCACGCGGCCACCGCGGCGGATTTCACTTGGGTCCAGGACCTGGGCATCGCCGGTTTCCCGACCTTGCTGGCGGAGCGTAATGGGCAACTGGCGCTGCTGACCAACGGCTATCAGCCGCTGTCCGAATTGGCGCCGCTGCTGAGCCGCTGGCTGGAGCGAGCTGCCTGTGCATGATCAGCCCGATCCCGTTGAGCAACCCAAGCGTGTCGACCGGCTGACCTGGGCGGAAGTCCGCCGCCTGGCGCTGCATCACAAGAAATCCCTGTGGATCGCCAATGGCGTCGCCGTGCTGGCAACCTTGTGCAGCGTGCCGATTCCATTGCTGCTGCCGTTGCTGGTCGACGAAGTGCTGTTGGGCCATGGCGATGCGGCACTGAAGGTGATGAACCACGCATTGCCCCTGGGTTGGCAGAAGGCCGCCGGCTATATCGGCCTGATGCTGCTGGTGACGTTGCTGTTGCGTTGCGGCGCCCTGGTGTTCAACGTGCTGCAGGCGCGGTTGTTTGCGCGGCTGGCCAAGGACATCGTCTATCGCATTCGCGTGCGGCTGATCGAGCGCCTCAAGCGCATTTCCCTCAGCGAATACGAAAGCCTGGGCAGCGGCACGGTGACCACGCACCTGGTCACCGACCTGGACACGGTGGACAAATTCGTCGGTGAAACCCTCAGCCGGTTCCTGGTGGCGATGCTCACCCTGGTAGGCACCTCCGGGATCCTGATGTGGATGCACTGGAAGCTGGCACTGTTGATCCTGCTGTTCAACCCGCTGGTGATCTACGCCACGGTGCAGTTGGGCAAGCGGGTCAAGCACCTGAAGAAGCTGGAAAACGACAGCACATCGCGTTTCACCCAGGCGCTCACCGAAACCCTCGATGCGATCCAGGAAGTGCGTGCCGGCAATCGCCAGGGCTTTTTCCTCGGTCGCCTGGGCCAGCGGGCCCAGGAAGTGCGGGATTTTGCGGTCAATTCCCAGTGGAAAAGCGATGCCTCCAGCCGCGCCAGTGGCTTGCTGTTCCAGTTCGGTATCGACATCTTCCGTGCGGCGGCGATGCTGACGGTGCTGTTTTCCGACCTGTCCATCGGCCAGATGCTCGCGGTGTTCAGTTACCTGTGGTTCATGATCAGCCCGGTGGAACAGTTGCTGAACCTGCAATACGCCTACTACGCGGCGGGCGGGGCGCTGACGCGGATCAACGAACTGCTGGCCCGCGCCGATGAACCGCAATACGCGGGCGGTGCCGATCCGTTTACCGGACGCGAGACCGTCGGCATCGAAGTGCGCGGCCTGAATTTCGGCTACGGCGAGGAACTGGTGCTGGACCAGTTGAACCTGAACATCGCCCCGGGTGAAAAAGTCGCGATTGTCGGCGCCAGCGGCGGCGGCAAAAGTACCCTGGTGCAACTGTTGCTGGGGCTGTATACGCCGCAGGCCGGCAGCATTCGCTTCGGTGGTTCGACCCAGCAGGAAATCGGCCTGGAGACGATTCGCGAGAATGTCTCCGTGGTGCTGCAGCACCCGGCACTGTTCAATGATACGGTGCGCGCCAACCTGACCATGGGCCGCGAGCGCAGCGACCAGGCCTGTTGGCAGGCGCTGGAAATTGCCCAGCTGGATGCGACCGTCAAGGCGCTGC
>NZ_JACARK010000664.1:0-1012 GCF_013386655.1 Pseudomonas sp. K5002
AACCCGGCGAGCATGCTCACCGAGCCGCTGAGCCACCAGGCGATGGCCTTGGTCACAATCAGCACACAGGCCACGCCGACGGAAGCGCGGGTGGCCAGGCGCAACAGCCGGGCGTGTTCGGGACTGGTGGTCATGGGGCGGGTCAGTCCTTAAGCGGCGGGTTGCAGGCCCAGGGTGGCGAGTTGTTGCACGCTGCCCTTGAACTGGATCATGCGCGGGTCGTCCAGCGGCAGATTGCGCCCGGTTTCTTTCTGGATGATGGTTTGCAGCTTGGCGTTATCGACCTTGCCGTCGGCGCCGATGGCTTGCTGGAGTTTTTCCGGAGCTACCTGGGCGGTTTTGCCCGGCTCGAAGTAGATCGCGCCGGTGGCGAAGTCGACACCAAAGGCGATCAGGCCCGGGATCACGTAGAACAGCAGGCCGACCGCATCGAGCACGGCAATTGCCGGGTCGATCTTGCCGTCGATCTGGCCCCGGCGGTCGGGGTAGAAAATCGAGCCGCAGGCCGTCAACTGGCTCAGCAGGGTGACGGCCAGAACACCGCCGATGACACGGGAAGCAACACGCATGGGACTCTCCTTGAACATAATGAAAGTGACTATAAGCCAGTCTACAAGGCGACGATGATCAAGTGTGGGAGCTGGCTTGCCTGCGATGGCGGTGGTTCAGTTTCAGGTGTGTTGGCTGACACTCCGCTATCGCAGGCAAGCCCGCTCCCACCTTTGACCGCATTCCAGTCAGTACGGGGCCGTGTCGTTGAGACCACCACCGACACCCGGCAGTTCGCCGTTATACTCGCCGCTCTGCTTTGGAGCCAGTATGAATTCGTTGCCAATCGATGATGTTTTACCCGCCCTGCGTGACGCCCTGGCGACGCGCCATGAAGCCGTGCTCGAAGCACCGCCCGGCGCCGGTAAAACCACACGGGTGCCATTGGCGCTGTTGAATGAACCCTGGCTGGCCGGGCAAACCATCTTGATGCTCGAACCCCGGCGCCTCGCCGCCCGCGCCG
>NZ_JACARK010000665.1:0-2290 GCF_013386655.1 Pseudomonas sp. K5002
TTGCTTACTTTTGCGCTGTTCAAAAGTGAGCCGCTGTAAGAGCGGAACCATAAGCCGCCGTTACCGCAGCAACGGATATGCCCCCCCCCCCAAGAAAACTTTCCTCCCCCGAGCGTGACCCAGATCCCACAACCCGTTGATTAATGATGGCATCCGCTCAGCTATACTCCTCTCCATTTGAATGGCCCTCGAGGAATTACTGTGAAGAACTGGACCTTGCGCCAACGGATTTTGGCGAGCTTTGCGGTCATCATCGCGATCATGCTGCTGATGGTAGTGGTCTCGTATTCACGCCTGTTGAAGATCGAACTCAGCGAAGAATCAGTCCGTGACGACGCAGTCCCGGGGGTGTACCTGAGTTCGATGATCCGCAGTGCCTGGGTCGACAGTTACCTGCAAACCCTCGATATCATTGGCCTGCGCGAAGACAAGGGCCTCACCGACGCCGACAAGACCGACTTCAAGTCTTTCGAAACCCGTATCCTCACCCAGATGGCCAATTACAAGGCGACCATCAACGGCGGCGAGGACCAGGCCGAGTTCGATAAATTCGAAGCCCTGCACCAGGCCTATAACAAGGCCCTGTCCGGCGTTCTCGACCACCTGCAGAACCACGACGTGGCCGCCGCCCGCAAACTGTTCGACGCCGAGCTGACCCCGACCTGGACCGCAGGCCGCATGAAGCTCAACGACATCATCACCGAAAACAAAAACGTCGCGGACCGCGCCACCAACGCTATCGACGACGCCGTGTCCGCTGCAAAAATCAGCATGGGCGTCTCGCTGATCCTCGCGATCCTCGCCGCTGGCCTCTGCGGCCTGCTGCTGATGCGCGCGATCATGGCGCCGATGAAACGCATCGTCGACATCCTCGAAACCATGCGCACCGGCGACTTGAGCAAACGCCTGAACCTCGAACGCAAGGACGAATTCGGCGCAGTAGAGACCGGCTTCAACGACATGATGACCGAGCTCACCGCCCTGGTGTCCCAGGCACAGCGCTCTTCGGTACAGGTCACTACCTCGGTCACCGAGATTGCCGCGACTTCCAAGCAACAACAGGCCACGGCCACTGAAACCGCCGCGACGACCACCGAGATCGGCGCTACTTCGCGGGAGATCGCTGCTACTTCCAAGGACTTGGTCCGTACCATGACCGAAGTCTCCACCGCCGCCGACCAGGCCTCGGTGGCCGCCGGCTCCGGCCAGCAAGGCCTGGCGCGCATGGAAGAAACCATGCACTCGGTGATGGGCGCAGCTGACCTGGTAAACGCCAAGCTGGCGATCCTCAATGAGAAGGCCGGCAACATCAACCAGGTGGTGGTGACCATCGTCAAGGTCGCCGACCAGACCAACCTGTTGTCCCTCAACGCTGCCATCGAGGCCGAGAAGGCCGGTGAGTACGGTCGCGGGTTTGCCGTGGTAGCCACCGAAGTGCGGCGCCTGGCCGACCAGACCGCCGTGGCCACCTACGACATCGAGCAGATGGTGCGCGAGATCCAGTCGGCAGTGTCGGCCGGGGTGATGGGCATGGACAAGTTCTCTGAAGAAGTGCGCCGTGGCATGTTCGAGGTGCAGCAGGTGGGCGAGCAGTTGTCGCAGATCATCCATCAGGTGCAGGCCCTGGCGCCACGGGTGTTGATGGTCAACGAAGGCATGCAGGCCCAGGCCACCGGCGCCGAGCAGATCAACCATGCGCTGGTGCAGTTGGGCGATGCCAGCAGCCAGACCGTGGAGTCCCTGCGTCAGGCCAGCTTTGCCATCGACGAGCTGAGCCAGGTCGCCGTCGGCCTGCGCAGCGGCGTGTCGCGTTTTAAAGTCTGATGAACGACCTCGCGGCTAAACGCGGTGCCGTTGCGGCAGTGAAGAAAGCACTGTTCCTGGTGTTTCACATCGGTAATGAACGGTATGCCCTCAAGGCCACGGAAGTGGCCGAGGTGCTGCCGCGCCTGCCGCTCAAGCCCATTGCCCATGCGCCTGCGTGGGTCGCCGGGATCTTTGCCCATCGCGGGGCGATGGTGCCGGTGATCGATCTCAGTGCCTTGACCTTCGGTACGCCGGCCCAGGCCCGCACCAGCACGCGCCTGGTGTTGGTCAATTATCAGCCGGATGCACTCACTCCGACACGCTGGCTGGGGCTGATCCTCGAACAGGCCACCGATACCCTGCGCTGTGACCCGGCGGAGTTCCAGCCCTACGGCCTGGGCAACCGCCAGGCACGTTACCTGGGCCCGGTGCGCGAAGACGAGCGTGGCTTGATGCAGTGGATCGGCGTGGCGGACCTGCTGAC
>NZ_JACARK010000666.1:0-3393 GCF_013386655.1 Pseudomonas sp. K5002
TTCGCGAGCAAGCCCGCTCCCACATTTGACCGCATTCCAAAGTTGGAACTCGGTTAAGTGTGGGAGCGGGCTTGCTCGCGAAGGGCTCGCCTCGGTCTCAAGCGAACATCACACCATCTCGTTGCGAATCCACTCCACTACGGAGGTCCGCTTCGGCGCCCATCCCAGCAATTCCCGCGCATGCTTGCCGCGCACCCGGCTGTTGGAGCCCAGGCCATAGTTGGCCATTTCATAACCCCACTCGGCCTCGGCATCCGCCAATGGCCAATCCTGTGGTTTACCCAGCTTCAGCGCTTCGGCAATCGCGGTGGTCATGTCGACAAACGCCGCTTCGCCACTCTCCACAAAGTAGAAAGTGCCCGGCACATTCTTTTCCAGCGCCAGCAGGTACAACGCAACCACGTCTTCAATGTGCACGTTGGACCAGATGTTCTGCCCGGTGCCCACATGCCGCACTACACCGCTTTTGCGTGCCTGCTTGAGCAAGCGTGGCAATTGCACGCTGTCGCGCTTGACGCCCAGGCTGTGACCGTAGATCAGGGTGTTGCAGATCACTGCCGAGTTCACGCCATCTTTGGCGGCAGCCAGGATCAGGTTGTCGATGGCCACGCGAGCGGCCTTGTCGACGGTCGGCTCCGGCAGGTTGTCTTCAAAGTAGATGACATCGCTGGACTTACCGCCCGACGCATCGCCAACGATGCTCGAACCGCTGGTGTGCAGGAAGGTTTTGTTGGAACCGCGCAGCGCGGCCAGCAAGGTTTCCACCGCGCCGCGATGGTCGCTGCTGGCGGCGTTGATCACCGCGTCAGCTTTCTTCGCCTGCTCGGTCAACAGCGCGCTGTCATCCAGCGTACCGATCACCGGCGTGATACCCAGTGCCGTCATTTCCGCAGCCTGTTCGGTGCTGCGCACCAGGCCGGTGACGTTATGGCCGGCCTTGACCAGGCCAGTGGCGATGGAACCGCCGATAAAACCGGCAGCGCCGGTGATGAATACGTTCATGGAGGTGTCTCCCTGCGTGAGTAATTGATGGCGTCAGTATTGCGGACCTATCCATTCCGAATAAGTCCGTATTGCCCAATTCAATCTTGCGCAGAGGTCACGAATCAGCTGGCGTAGCTGGCCAGCTTGCCCTGGATAAAGTCCAGGAAGCACTGGATGCGCAAGGCCAATTGCGAGTTGCGGTAGTACACCGCATTGATCGGTTGACGATAGCCGCTGTTGAACTCGGCCAGCACCGGTATCAGGCGCCCGGTCTTGATGTCCTGGGCGGTCATGAAGTCCGATAAACAGGTGATGCCCTGCCCTTCCAGGGCCAGCTGGCGCAAGGTTTCACCGCTGGAAGCGGCAACGCCAGGCTGGATTTGCCAGCGATCGCCGTGCACGTGGCGCAACGGCCAGTGGTTGAGGGTTTCGGTCTGGGTGAAGCCGAGCAACGTGTGTTCGGCCAGTTCGGCAACGGTGGTGGGCGTGCCGTGCTGTTCCAGGTACGCCGGGCTGGCGAGGATATGCAGCGGGCTGCACCCCAGTGAGCGGGCGTGCAACGTCGAGTCGGCCAGGGCACCGATGCGAATCGCGATGTCGGTGCTCTGCTCCAGCAGGTCGATGATCAGGTCGTTACTGTTCAGTTCCAGCTGGATATCCGGGTACAGGTCACGAAACTCGGCGATGTACGGCACGATCGCATGCAGCATGAACGGCGACGCCGCGTTGATCCGCAGGCGCCCCGACGGGGTTTGCTGGCGCGACGACAGGCGTTCTTCCAGGTCGTCCATCTGCTCGAGGATCACCTTGGCCCGCTCGAAGAAATACTTGCCCTCTTCGGTCAGGTCCATGCGCCGGGTGGTGCGGTTGATCAGGGTGGTGTCGAGCTTGGCTTCCAGGCGCGACAAGGTGCGGCTGACCGCCGACGGCGTCTGCCCGACCTGTTCGGCTGCGGCGGAAATCGACCCGCATTCAATCACGCAGACGAAGATCTGTAGCTCATCGGATCGGGCTTTCAACGTGAATCCTCTTTATAGCGGCTGCACGGATACTAGCCGCATTACAGACTCAGGTTAAACACCTGTGCCAGATGCTGTTCATAACGCGCCACGTCGGCTTCGATGGCCGGGCGTTTCATCACGTCCACGCACAGGAAGGTCGGCAGGCCGGTCATGCCGAGGAACTCGTTGGCCTTGTGGAACGGGAAATACACCGCGTCCACGCCCTTGGCTTCGAAAAAGTCGGTGGGGTCGTCGAACGCTTGCTGGGGAGCGTTCCAGGTCAGGGACAGCATGTATTGCTTGCCCTGGATCAGGCCGCCGCTGCCGTATTTCTGCGACGAGTCGGAGCGGGTGCGGCCGTCGCTGGCGTACAGGCTGCCATGGCCTTCGGTGAAGACTTCATCGATGTACTTCTTGACGATCCACGGAGCGCCCATCCACCAGCCGGGCATCTGGTAGATGATCACGTCGGCCCAGAGGAATTTGGCGACTTCTTCGGCCACGTCGTAGCCGGCGTCGATGTGGGTTTCCTTGACGTCGATGCCGCCACGGTCCAGTGCCGCCAGGGCGGCTTCATGCAGGGTGCTGTTGTAGCGACCGTCGGAATGGGCGAATTTCTTACCGCCGTTGAGCAGGAGTACTTTTTTCATAGGGGGTGCCTAAAGATTAAAAATGTCTGAAGGCAGGGTAACGGGGTCTGTCCGTTGGAATAAGCGTCCCGGCGGCAAAATACATTTGACCAAGGCGCACGAATCAACGGCATATTGTTAACCACTGATCAGCAGATGACCTCCCAGCGCGGCCATGCCGATAAAGAACACCCGCTTGAACAGCACGGCACTGATGCGCTGGCGCAGGGCCTGGCCCAGCCACATCCCGAGCAGCGCGGGAACCAGCGCCAGCAACGAGGCGTTCAATTCGCCGCCGCCCAGGCTGCCACGCCAGAACAGCCCAGCTGCCAGCGCCAGGGTCGACACGGTGAACGACAGCCCCAACGCCTGCACCAGCTGATCGCGGTTCAAGCCCAACGCTTGCAGATACGGCACCGCCGGTATCACAAACACCCCGGTGGCCGAGGTGATCACCCCGGTCAGCACGCCGCACAGCGGGCCCAGCCAGCGCTCGGTGGCCGGGCTTACCTTGAACGTCGGCAGCAACAGCCCGCTCAAGGCATACACCAGCAGCGCGCCGCCCAACGCCCGCACCACCCAATGCCCGCCATCCATGCCCAGCCACAACGAGCCCAGCCCGGTGCCGAGGAAAATCAGCAGGAGCATCGGCCACAGGCGTTTGATCAACGCGCTCAGGTGACCGCCGAAGGCCAGTTGCCAGAGGTTGGTGACGGTGGACGGGATGATCAGCAACGCCGCAGCCTGCGCCGGCAACATAGCCAGGCCGAGCATGCCCA
>NZ_JACARK010000067.1:0-5434 GCF_013386655.1 Pseudomonas sp. K5002
GATCGAAACGTTAATAGGGCCAAACAACACTGCCTTACTAACTCCTTCTGGGCTTCGATGATCTGAAGCAGCTCGCTATCGAAACCTACATAACTCTTTGTTTACCAAGGAGTTTTCCGTTTCGACTGCGCCGGAAGTGGGGCGAATTATAGACTTCCAGAATCTGCCGTCAACACCTTTTTTCACAATACTGTCATATCGGTCAAAAAAGCCCTGAAAAGCAAAGGCCGGCCCCAAGGGGCCGGCCTTCTACTTACCGAACCTACAAGCTAGGAAAGGCAAACTGCGACGCCTCATGACTGGCCCGTTGCGGCCAGCGCTGGGTAATCGCCTTGCGACGCGTATAGAACCGCACCCCATCCGGCCCATAGGCATGCAAGTCGCCAAACAGCGAGCGCTTCCAGCCACCAAAGCTGTGATAAGCCACCGGCACCGGCAACGGCACATTGACGCCAACCATACCCACTTCAATCTCGTCACAGAACAACCGCGCCGCCTCACCGTCACGGGTGAAGATACAGGTGCCGTTGCCGTACTCGTGATCGTTGATCAACTGCATGGCCGCTTCCAGGCTGTTCACCCGAACCACACACAGCACCGGCCCGAAGATCTCTTCTTTATAGATGCGCATCTGCGGGGTCACGCGGTCGAACAAACTGCCCCCCAGGAAGAAGCCATCTTCATTACCGGCAATACTCAGGCCACGACCATCGACGACCAACTCAGCACCCGAAGAAACGCCGTCCTCTATATAGCCACTGACTTTATCGCGCGCCTGGCCAGTGACCAGCGGCCCCATGTCCAATCCACACGTGGTGCCCGCACCAATCTTCAGCGCCTTGATCTGCGGCACCAGCTTGGCGACCAATGCGTCAGCCACCTGGTCGCCGACACACACGGCAACAGAGATCGCCATGCAACGCTCACCGCAAGAACCATACGCCGCGCCCATCAAGGCACTGACAGCGTTATCGAGATCCGCATCCGGCATCAGCACCGCATGGTTCTTCGCCCCGCCCAACGCCTGTACACGCTTGCCGCGCTTGGTGGCTTCGGAATAGATGTACTCGGCGATCGGCGTCGAGCCGACAAAGCTCAACGCCTTGACTTCCGGCGCTTCGATCAGCGCATCCACCGCGCCTTTATCGCCATGCACCACACTCAGCACGCCTTTAGGCAAGCCAGCTTCCTGCAACAACTGTGCAATCAGCAGCGTCGAGCTTGGATCACGCTCCGACGGCTTGAGGATGAAGCAGTTACCGCAGACGATCGCCAGCGGATACATCCACAACGGCACCATCGCCGGGAAGTTGAACGGCGTAATACCGGCCACCACACCCAACGGCTGGAAGTCAGACCAGGCATCGATATTCGGGCCAACGTTACGGCTGTACTCGCCCTTGAGGATTTCCGGCGCCGAGCACGCGTACTCCACGTTCTCGATCCCGCGCTTGAGCTCACCGGCCGCATCTTCCAGGGTCTTGCCATGCTCTTCGCTGATCAGCTGGGAGATACGCGCTTCGTTCTGCTCAAGCAATTGCTTGAAACGAAACATCACCTGGGCACGCTTGGCCGGTGGCGTGTTACGCCAGGCCGGGAAAGCTGCCTTGGCCGAATCGATGGCGCTTTGAATGGTTTCACGGCTGGCCAACGGCACCTGATGAATCACCTGGCCAGTCGACGGGTTGTACACGTCGGCAGTGCGACCGTTTTCGGTGACCAATTGGCCGTTGATCAAATGCTGGATGAGGCTCATGCAGGGCTCCTGAAAAGTTGTTCTATATAGAAGGAGAAATCAGTCGATCTTGTTCAGCACTTCGCCGACCGCATCGAACAAGCGATCCAGGTCCTGCGGCTTGCTGTTGAAGGTTGGGCCGAACTGCAGGGTGTCGCCGCCAAAGCGCACGTAGAAGCCGGCTTTCCACAAGGCCATGCCCGCTTCGAACGGACGCACGATGGCATCACCATCACGCGGGGCAATCTGGATCGCACCGGCCAGACCATAGTTACGAATGTCGATCACGTTCTTGCTGCCCTTCAGGCCGTGCAGCGCATTCTCGAAATGCGGTGCGACTTCGGCCACGCTCTGCACCAGGTTTTCCTTCTGCAGCAGGTCGAGTGCCGCCAAGCCAGCCGCGCAGGCAACCGGGTGGGCCGAGTAGGTGTAGCCGTGCGGGAATTCCACCGCGTACTCAGGCGTCGCCTGATTCATGAACGTCTGATAAATCTCGGTGCTGGCAATCACCGCGCCCATCGGGATCGCGCCGTTGGTGACTTGCTTGGCAATGCACATCAGGTCCGGGGTCACACCGAAGCTGTCAGCACCAAACATCGAACCGGTACGACCGAAGCCGGTGATCACTTCATCGAACACCAACAGGATGTTGTGCTGATCGCAGATCTCACGCAGACGCTTCAGGTAACCCTGCGGCGGAACCAGCACGCCGGCAGAGCCCGCCATCGGTTCAACAAACACCGCAGCGATGTTCGACGCATCGTGCAACTCGATCAGCTTGAGCAGCTCGTCCGCCAAGGCAATCCCGCCCAGCTCCGGCATGCCACGGGAGAACGCATTGCTCGCCAGCAGGGTGTGAGGCAGATGGTCAACATCCATCAGCCCCTGACCAAAAATCTTACGGTTACCGTTCACGCCGCCCAGGCTGGTACCGGCGATGTTCACGCCGTGATAACCACGGGCACGGCCGATCATCTTGGTCTTGGTCGCCTGGCCTTTCAGGCGCCAGTACGCACGCACCATCTTCACCGCGGTATCGGCGCACTCGGAGCCGGAGTCGGTGAAGAACACATGGTTCAGGTTACCCGGGGTCAGGTCGGTAATCTTTTCTGCCAGCTGGAACGACAACGGATGACCGTATTGGAAGCCCGGCGAGTAGTCCAACGTACCCAACTGCTTGGAGACCGCTTCCTGGATTTCCTTGCGAGTGTGCCCGGCGCCGCAGGTCCACAGACCCGACAGCGAGTCATACACCTTGCGCCCCTTGTCATCGGTCAACCAGCTGCCTTCGGCCGCCACGATCAGGCGCGGGTCACGATGGAAGTTACGGTTGGCGGTGTACGGCATCCAGTGCGCGTCCAGCTTCAGTTGGCTGGCCAGGGTGGACGGAGCGTTTTCGGGCATGTTCATGAGCAAAACCTCGCAAGGCAAAAGGCAGCGTCGGGATTGAAAAGCGTTGTTGCAGCTAAATTGCCACGGGGATAAAGTCGGTGAAATCCAACTCTTCTAACCTTCAGTCAGGCCTTCACTAAACTATGAGCAGCCGTCGACCCGACCCTCTGGCCCAAGTCAGCGACTTCGATATCCGACTGTTGCGCATCTTTCGCAGCGTGGTGGAGTGCGGTGGCTTCTCGGCGGCGGAAACCGTACTGGGGATTGGCCGCTCGGCCATCAGCCAGCAAATGAGTGATCTTGAACAGCGCCTTGGCCTGCGCCTGTGCCAACGCGGGCGGGCGGGGTTTTCCCTGACCGAAGAAGGACGCGAGGTGTACCAGTCGGCGTTGCAGCTGCTCAGCGCCCTGGAAAGTTTTCGCACCGAGGTCAACGGCCTGCACCAACACTTGCGCGGCGAACTGATCATCGGCCTGACCGACAATCTGGTCACCCTGCCCCACATGCGCATCACCCACGCCCTGGCACAGTTGAAGGAACGCGGCCCGGATGTACAGATCCAGATCCGCATGATCGCCCCCAATGAAGTCGAACAAGGGGTGCTCGACGGCCGCCTGCATGTCGGCGTAGTCCCCCAGGCCAGCGCCTTGTCGGGACTTGAATACCAGCCGCTGTACAGCGAACGCTCGCTGCTCTATTGCGCAGTGGGCCACCCGCTGTTTTACGCCGACGACAAGCAACTGGACGACGACCGCGTCAATAGCCAGGACGCCATCGCCCCAACCTTCCGCCTGCCCGCGGATATCCAGGCGCACTACCAGGCACTCAATTGCACCGCCAGCGCCTCGGACCGCGAGGGCATGGCCTTCCTGATCCTCACCGGCCGCTACATCGGCTACCTGCCCGACCACTACGCCAGCCTGTGGGTACAACAAGGCCGACTGCGCGCGCTGAAACCGGCTACACGTTTTTACGATTTGAGCCTCGCTTCGGTCACGCGCAAGGGCCGTCGCCCTCATTTGGTGCTGGAAAGCTTCCTCGAAAGCCTGGCCGCAACGCGCTAACACGGGCCTTACAGAAAAACCTGAGCAACTGGACAGCTTTTTGCAAGACAAGGGGATCTCGAACCGCCAGCCATGAGTTCCCCGCCATGCCGCCAGAATCCAACACCCCCAGCGACCTGATCTACGGCCTCAACGATCGGCCCAAACCTTTGCCTGCATTGCTTGCCGCGTTGCAGCATGTGTTGGCTGCCTTCGTCGGCATCATCACCCCGCCGCTGATCATCGGCTCTACCCTGGGCCTGACCGCCCACCTGCCCTACCTGATCAGCATGGCATTGATGGTTTCCGGTGTGGGCACCTTCATCCAGGCGCGCAGGCCGTTTGGCATTGGCGCCGGGATGATCTGCCTGCAGGGCACCAGCTTCGCGTTTCTCGGCGCCGTATTGTCGGCCGGGTTTCTGGTCAAGCAACGCGGCGGCAGCCCGGAAGACATCCTGGCGATGATTTTCGGTATCTGCTTCTTCGGCGCCGCAGTGCAGGTCGTGTTGAGCCGTTTCATCGGTCAGCTCAAAAGGGTAATCACGCCGCTGGTGACCGGCATCGTCATCACACTGATCGGCATCAGCCTGATCAAGGTCGGCATCACTGACCTTGGAGGCGGCTTCAATGCCCCGGACTTCGGCGCGCCAACCAACCTGGCACTCGGCCTGTTCGTGGTACTGACCATCATCCTGCTGAACCGCTCGAACACGCCATGGGTACGGCTCTCCGCCATTATCATCGGCCTCGCACTGGGCAGCCTCGCCGCCTGGTTCAGCGGCAAATTGGTGCCCCAAGCCTTGCCTGACTTGCCATTGATCAGCCTGCCTACACCGTTCCACTTCGGTTTCAACTTCGATTGGAGCGCTTTCCTGCCGGTAGCACTGATTTATCTGATCAGCACCATCGAAACCGTCGGCGACCTCACTGCCAATTGCATGATCGCCCGCCAGCCCATCAGCGGCCCTTCCTATATAAGCCGACTCAAGGGTGGCGTACTGGGAGATGGCATCAGTTGCATGATCGCAGCCACCTTCAGTGCCTTTCCCAACACCACATTCGCCCAGAACAACGGCGTGATCCAGCTGACCGGCGTGGCCAGCCGTTACGTCGGCTTGTACATCGGCGCGGTACTGTTTTGCCTCGGGCTGTTTCCGTTGATTGGTGCGGTGCTGCAGCAAATCCCCAAGCCGGTGCTGGGCGGCGCAACCCTGGTGATGTTCGGCAGCGTAGCGGCGGCCGGCGTGCGCATTCTCGCCCAGGC
>NZ_JACARK010000667.1:0-1240 GCF_013386655.1 Pseudomonas sp. K5002
CAGCCGCTGGATGGCGGCGGCGATCATTGTCTTTTGCCTGCTGCTCGCCTGGTTCGACAACCCGCAGATGCTGCGCTGGTACCCGAGCCTGGTCAGCGCCTTCATGCTGGCACTGTTCGGCCTGAGCCTGAAATACGGGCCGCCGATGGTCGAGCGCCTGGCGCGCATGAGCGAGCCGCAACTGCCCGAAGAAGCGATTGTGTATACCCGCCAGGTCACCGTGGTGTGGAGTGTATTTTTCCTGTGTAACGGCCTGCTCGCCGCCGCGCTCACCCTGTGGGCGCCGCTGAGCTGGTGGACGTTGTACAACGGCATGATCGCCTACGGGCTGATGGGGCTGTTGTTTGCCGTGGAATGGCTGGTACGACAAAGGGTTCGAGGCCGCGTATGAATTGGTTGAATCTTGAGCACTTGCTGCTTGAGCCTGTGGAGCAGCGTTTGGTGACCACCGAACCTGCCCTGGATCACCCACTCCTGTGGGAGAAGTCCCTGAGCCTGGCCGCCGGGTTGCAAGCCCGGGGCATCCAGCGCCTGGCGGTGTACCTGGAAGATGCCGGCTTGCTGGCGATCGCGCTGCTGGGTGCATGGCGAGCAGGCGTCAGCGTGTTGTTGCCCGCTGACCTGCAACCACAAACGCGCCAACGCTGGGATGATGTCGTCGATGCCTGGCTGACCAAAGCTGGCGACCTGGATGCGCTGTATCAAGCGCCATTAAGCGCCGCGGCCCTGGACCTGGACGCCTGCTGCCTGAGCCTGTGCACCTCCGGCTCCAGCGGCGAACCCAAGCGCATCGACAAAACCCTGCGGCAGATGGCCAATGAAGTCCAGGCGCTGGAAACCTTGTGGGGCGCCGACCTGGGCGAGGCGTGCATCATCGGCAGCGTCGCCACCCAGCATATCTATGGCTTGCTGTTTCGGGTGCTGTGGCCGTTGTGTGCCGGGCGCACCTTTGTGCGCCAACAGTTGGCATTTCCCGAGGACTTGCAGCGCGCCAGCCGCGAGCATGCGCAATTTGCCTGGGTCGCCAGCCCGGCGCTCCTCAAGCGCATGGGTGACAACCTCGACTGGCCAGCGCTTACACCGGTCAAACGGGTGTTTTCCTCCGGCGGCGCCTTGCCCCTTGAGGCCGCCGGCAGCCTGCATCAGCGCCTGCAGCAATGGCCGACGGAAATCCTCGGCAGCTCGGAAACCGGTGGTATCGCCTGGCGCCAGGGCGAACAACCGTGGCAGCCGTTTGCCG
>NZ_JACARK010000668.1:0-6846 GCF_013386655.1 Pseudomonas sp. K5002
ACCACGGCAAAACCACGACCGGCCTCGCCCGCGCGTGCCGCCTCAATCGCTGCGTTGAGTGCCAGCAGGTTGGTCTGCCCGGCAATCCCGCGAATCACTTCAAGCACCTTGCTGATGTCCTGGGCCTGCGCCGCCAGGCCCTCGGCCTTGGTCGAGGCACCGAGGACTTCGTCCACCAGGTTCTGGATCGAGCTGATGGTTTCGCTGATCTGGTAGTGACCGTGCTTGCTGTCTTCGTCGGAGGCCTTGGAGGCTTCGGCGCTGGACACCGCATTGCCCGCCACTTCATCGACTGCCGCGCTCATCTGCGTCACGGCGGTGGCAGCCTGTTCGATCTCGTCGTTCTGCGCTTGCAGGCCGCGGGTGCTCTGCTCCATTACCGAACTCATCTCTTCCGCCGCCGAGGCCAACTGCTGCGACGATTCGCTGATGCCACGGATGGTTTCCTGCAGGTTGGCCTGCATGGTGGCCAGCGCGGTGAGCAGTTGCGCCGGCTCATCCTTGCCCTCCACGACGATCGGCCGGCTCAGATCGCCGGAGGCGATGGTGCGGGCCACTGTCAGTGCCTGGCCAATGGGCGCGGTGATGCTGCGGGTCAGCAGCCAGGCCAGCAGTAAAGTTGCCATCAGGGCGGTGACGATGATGGTGCCGACCACCCATTGGGCGCTGGTGTACATCTGCGCCGCCGACGTTGCGGCGTCTTCCACACCTTTTTGGTTGAAGATGATCATGTCTTCCAGGCTTTTATTGAGGACCATGCCTTGGGGTGCGAGGCGGCTGTTGAGCAGGTCCATGGCGTTTTGCTGCTGGTCCTGGTCGACCAGTTGAATCATCTGGCCGACGATCGTCATATAGCTCGCAACGTTGGCTTTCAACTGTTTGAGCAGGTCGCGTTCCTGCTCGTTGCTCAGCAGGGTTTCGTGACGGTTCAGCAGTTCTTCAAGGTCGCCACGCTGGCGGGTGATCAGGTTTTTGCTGTTGTCACGCACCCGGGACTCATCGGTGGTGAGCAAGCGCAACGCTTCCAGACGGATGCTGGCGACGTAGGCGGCGCTGTCGTGAATGTTTTCAATACTCGGCATCCACGACTCTTCGATGATCAGTGCGCTTTCCCGCAGCTTGGCCATCTGGCCTAAACCAAACAGGCCGACCACGATCAACAGGCTGGCCAAAACCCCAAAACTCAGACTGGCGCGCAGGCCGATCCCCATATTCCTCAATGACATCTCAATGCTCCTTTGGCGGTTAGAACCTGATCCCGGATCGGTCTTCTGACCTTGTTAGGTGGGAGAGGGCGCGCTATATAGCAAAGTGCCACTAGCTAGGGTAGTCAGGGTTTCCCTTACGTTGGATCCAATGGTCGAGAAGCCAGCAGTACCGGGGCAGTAGAGCAAAGACTCTTATTTACCCCGGCTCGCACAGGCAGGCCACGTCACACAAGGCCTGTAGATGAAACGTTTAATGCCGGGAGCGTGACGCGCGGGTTTTTTGTTGACCAGTTAGTCGAATTAAATAAAGAGTAAATAAATGTACGAAATGAACAATCTTGTACAAGTCTGAATGAAAAATGATCCTTCTCCTGTTCCCGCACACTGGCTAAGCTCAGCTCACTCCAAATGCCCGCAGAGGTTTCCCGAATGCCGCAGCCAACGCCCGCCCTCGACATTGCGCAGATGATCCTCGACGGCTTCGACGACTACCGCGAGCACTTCCGCCAGATCACCGATGGCGCCCGGGAGCGCTTTGAAAAGGCGCAGTGGCAGCAAGGGCAGGCGGCATCGGCTGCGCGCATCAATCTTTACGAAGAGAAGGTCAGCGAAGTCACGGCGCGGCTGCGGGCGGCTTTCGATGAAGCCGTGTTGCTCGACATTGCCGACTGGCCGCTGGTGAAAAGTGCCTACATCAGCCTGATCGACCTGCGGTTTGACGATGAGCTGTCCGAGACCTGGTACAACTCGACGTTTTGCGGCCTGTTCAGCCATGACCTGATCAGCGATGGCTGCATGTTCATCCACACCACCCGGCCCAGCCTGCGCCGCGCCCGGGCGGCGCAAACCCGCACCTACAAGCCGGGCGGCAAGCTGGCGGGCATGCTGGAGCAGATTTTCGCCGACTACAGCTTCAGCGAACCCTACGCCGACTTGCCCGCCGACCTGCGCCGCCTGGAGGTGCAATTGCGCGAAAACCTGCCGGACTGGGTGTGCAAGGACCCGGACCTCAACGTCGAACTGTTTTCCTCGGTGCTGTACCGCAACAAAGGCGCGTACCTCGTCGGACGCATCTACACCCGCGACGAACAGTGGCCGCTGGTGATCCCGCTGCTGCATCGGGAAGGGCGCGGCATCCAGATCGACGCGCTGATCACCGACGAGGCCGATGTGTCGATCATCTTCTCGTTCACCCGCTCCTATTTCATGGTGGACGTGCCGGTGCCGGCGGAGTTTATCGGCTTCCTCAAGCGCATCCTGCCGGGCAAGCACATCGCCGAGTTGTACACCTCCATCGGCTTCTACAAACACGGCAAATCCGAATTCTACCGGGCGCTGATCAACCACCTTGCCACCACCGATGACCAGTTCATCATGGCGCCGGGCGTGCGCGGCATGGTCATGAGCGTGTTTACGCTGCCGGGCTTCAATACCGTGTTCAAGATCATCAAGGACCGGTTTTCACCGTCGAAAAACGTCAACCGCGCCACCGTGATCGAGAAGTACCGGTTGGTGAAAAGTGTCGACCGGGTAGGGCGCATGGCCGACACCCAGGAGTTCGCCGACTTCCGTTTTCCGTTGAGCAAATTCGAGCCTGAATGCCTGGCCGAACTGCTGGAAGTCGCCGCCGGTACCGTCGAAGTCGAAGGCGATACGGTACTGATCCGCCACTGCTGGACCGAGCGGCGCATGACCCCGCTGAACCTCTACCTGGAAAACGCCAACGAAGCCCAGGTGCGCGAAGCCCTGGAAGACTACGGCCTGGCGATCAAGCAACTGGCGGCGGCGAATATTTTCCCGGGCGACATGCTGCTGAAGAATTTTGGCGTCACCCGCCACGGTCGCGTGGTGTTCTACGACTATGACGAAATCTGTTTCCTGACCGAGGCCAACTTCCGCCACATTCCGGCGCCGCGTACCCCGGAAGATGAAATGGCCTCCGAGCCCTGGTATTCCATCGGTCCGCTGGACGTGTTTCCCGAGGAGTTTCCGCCATTCCTGTTTGCTGATTCCGCCCAGCGCCGCCTGTTCGACGAACTGCACGGCGAGTTGTACAACGCCGACTACTGGAAAGGCCTGCAAGAGGCGATTCGCGCCGGCAAGGTAATCGATGTGTTTCCCTACCGGCGCAAGGGCCTGGACAATGAATGAGGGGAGCGCGCGGCGGCGCTTTTCTGCGACAATCCGCCCCCTGCCTACATAGACGACCTTTGCGTACCTGATGACTGACCAAGCGCCCGCTATCGACCAACTGCTGAAAAACCTCGATCACGCCATGCTCGCCGACCGCCACCGCCTGCGGCGGCAGCTGCTTGAGCTGCGCAAGAAACCCGATGAGGAAAAACTTGCGCAGTGGGTGACGCGGATGCAGGCCTCCTGCGCCCAGGTGACAGCGCGGCGCGCCAGCCTGCCGGTGATTCGCTATGACGACAGCCTGCCGATCGCCGCCAAGCGTGACGAGATCAAGGAAGCGTTGCTCAAGCATCAGGTGCTGATCATTGCCGGTGAGACCGGTTCGGGTAAAACCACCCAATTGCCGAAAATCTGCCTGGAAATCGGCCGCGGCCAATACGGCCTGATCGGCCACACCCAGCCGCGGCGGATTGCGGCGCGCAGCGTAGCGAGCCGGGTCGCGGAAGAGTTGGCGACTCCGCTGGGTTCCCTGGTGGGTTATCAGGTGCGGTTTGAAGACCAGAGTGATTCCAACACCCTGATCAAGCTGATGACCGACGGTATCCTGCTGGCCGAAACCCAGAACGACCGCTACCTCGAACGCTACGACACGATCATCGTCGACGAAGCCCACGAACGCAGCCTGAACATCGACTTCCTGCTGGGTTATCTGAAAACCCTGCTGCCGCGTCGCCCGGACCTCAAGGTCATCATCACCTCGGCCACCATCGACCTGGAGCGCTTTTCCAAGCACTTCGACGATGCGCCGATTGTCGAGGTGTCGGGCCGCACCTTCCCGGTGGAGACCTGGTACCGCCCGCTGACCCTGGAGCAGGACGAGGAGGGCAACCGCGTCGAGGACGACCTGACCGTCGACCAGGCGATTCTCGCCACCCTCGATGAGATCGCCGCCTTCGAGCGCAGCGAGCGCAAGAGCCCCGGCGATGTGCTGGTGTTTCTGCCCGGCGAGCGCGAGATTCGCGACGCTGCCGACATGCTGCGCAAGGCCCAGCTCAAGCACACTGAAATCCTGCCGCTGTATGCGCGCCTGTCACCGGCGGAGCAGCAGCGGATTTTCCAGTCGCACCCAGGCCGGCGTGTGGTGCTGGCGACCAACGTCGCGGAAACCTCGCTGACCGTGCCAGGCATTCGTTATGTGATCGACAGTGGCACCGCGCGCATCAGCCGCTACAGCTACCGGGCCAAGGTGCAGCGACTGCCGATCGAGGCGATTTCCCAGGCCAGTGCCAACCAGCGTAAAGGCCGGTGCGGGCGGGTCGAACCCGGTATCTGCGTGCGCTTGTACAGCGAAGAGGATTTTATCGGGCGCCCGGAATTTACCGACCCCGAGATTCTTCGCACAAACCTCGCGGCCGTAATCCTGCAGATGCTGCACCTGCGCCTGGGCGAGATCACCGATTTCCCGTTTATCGAGCCGCCGGACGGCAAGGCCATCAGCGACGGTTTCAACCTGCTGCAAGAGTTGTCCGCCGTTGACCGCAACAGCCAGCTGACACCGATGGGCCGCCAGTTGGCGCGTCTGCCGGTGGACCCACGCATGGGCCGCATGTTGCTGGAGGCGGCCAAGCTTGGCAGCCTGCAGGAAGTGCTGATCGTCGCCAGCGCCATGTCGATCCAGGACCCGCGCGAGCGTCCGCCGGAGCGCCAGCAAGCCGCCGACCAGGCTCACGCACAATGGAAGGACGCGGATTCGGACTTCGCCGGGTTGGTGAACCTGTGGCGTGGTTTTGAAGAGCAGCGCCAGGAATTGACCGCCAGCCCGCTGCGCAATTGGTGCCGCAAGAATTTCCTGAACTACCTGCGCCTGCGGGAATGGCGTGACTCCCACCGCCAGTTGAGCCTGATCTGTCGCGACATGCAGTTGACCGTCAATAAAGAACCGGCGGACTTCCCCAAACTGCACAAGGCGGTGCTGTCCGGCCTGCTCAGCCAGATTGGCCAGAAGACCGAAGAGGGCGATTACCTCGGCGCGCGTCAGCGGCGTTTCTGGATTCACCCGTCGTCGGGTATTGGCAAGAAGCGTCCGCAATGGCTGATGACCGCCGAGCTGGTGGAAACCACCAAGCTGTACGCGCGGATGGTGGCCAAGATCGACGCCGACTGGATCGAGCCGTTGGCCGGGCACCTGATCAAGAAAAACCACTTCGAACCCCATTGGGAAAAGAAGCGCGGCCAGGTGGTGGCGTTTGAGCAGATCACCCTGTTCGGGTTGATCATCGTCGGGCGCCGGCCGGTGCATTACGGGCCGATTGATCCGGTGACGTCTCGCGAGCTGTTTATCCGCGAAGGCCTGGTGCGCGGCGAGATCCAGTCCCGGGCCCGCTGCCTGACGGCCAACCAGCAATTGCTGGAGCAGCTCGACGAACTGGAAGCCAAGGCCCGCCGGCGCGACATCCTGGCGGACGAAGAAACCCTGTACGCCTTCTACGATGCGCGCCTGCCCGCCGAGATCCACCAGACTGCGACCTTCGACAGTTGGTACAAGGTCAACAGCCAGAAAGACCCGCAGCTGTTGATCATGCGCGAAGAAGACGTGCTGGCCCGCGAGGCCAGTGAAGTCACCGCCGCCCATTACCCCGACACCTTGCACCTGGGCGACCTGGCCCTGGCCTTGAGTTATCACTTCGAACCCAACCATCCACGGGACGGTGTGACCCTGCGCGTGCCGGCGCCGCTGTTGCCGGCCTTGCCACCCGAGCGCCTGGAATGGCTGGTGCCGGGTGTGATCGAGGCCAAGTGCATTGCCCTGGTGCGCAACTTGCCCAAGGCCCTGCGCAAGAACTTCGTGCCGGTGCCGGATTTCGTCAAGGCGGCGTTGCAACGTATCGAGTTCGGCCAAGGCTCGTTGCCTCAGGCCTTGGGGCGTGAGCTGCTGCGCATGACCGGGGCACGGGTCAGCGATGAAGCCTGGGCCGAGGCTGCGCAGCAGGTGGAGAGCCACCTGAAGATGAACCTGGAAGTGGTCGACGGCCAGGGCAAGTTCCTCGGTGAAGGCCGCGACCTGGCCGAGTTGACCGCGCGTTTCGCCGAGGCCAGCCAAGCTGCGTTGGCGGTGCCGCAGACTGCGAAGAGCCAGCAGCCGGTGGAGGCCAAGGTGTTCGCGGCGGTGGCCGAGAAAACCCAGCAAAACATAGCCGGGCTTTCGATGACGGTGTATCCGGCCTTGGTCGAAGAAAACGGCACGGTCAAGGAAGGGCGTTTCTCTACCGCTGCCGAGGCTGAGTTCCAGCACCGTCGAGCCTTGCAGCGCCTGCTGCTGCAACAACTGGCCGAGCCGGCAAAGTTCCTGCGGGGCAAATTGCCGGGCCTGACCGAGTTGGGGTTGATGTACCGCGAGCTGGGGCGTATCGAAGCCCTGGTGGAAGACATTCTGTTGGCCAGCCTCGACAGTTGCGTGCTGGAAGGCGAAGCCAGCCTGCCGCGGGACGGCGCCGGCCTGGGCGCC
>NZ_JACARK010000669.1:0-3989 GCF_013386655.1 Pseudomonas sp. K5002
CGTTGCGTCTGGCGAGCGGGTTATTAGGTTATGCCCTGAGCGGCCGGGGTGCGGCCCAGGCACCCAATGCCGCCCTGGCGGCCAGGGTTCGCGATGTTTACCCCAACCTCAGCGATGAGGCGGCCCAGCTGTTTGTGCAAAGTCTGTTGCAGGCCGGCCAGCGCCCCCCACAGATCTATGAGTTGATTGGCAACCGCGAGCGCGAACTGACCCGGTTACGCATGACCCTGGATCAGTGGGTGACGCAAAACAGTGCTCAGGCGGGGGCACAACATACGGCCGACACCCTGATCAATTGCTGGCGCGAAGGCGCGTACCGGGGCTTGAAACCCCATGCCTATCTGTCACTGGGCAAGGCCGGTAACTTGCCGGCGCTGGATGCTGATTTTTCCCATGTGCGAGGGTTGGGTGTAAGCGGTGAAACCTTGGCGGACACGCAGGGCGTCAGGCTTGCGCAGCAGTTCCCCAACGCCGAAGTCCTGAATGTGTTCACCGAGCCCGCCCATGTCGAAGCGATTGCCACGGGCCTTGGGCTGTTTCCCAAGCTTGAAGAGTTGTCGATCGACGGCTGGGGCCTGACCTACTCGCCGGTCTTTTTGCAACGCCTTAACACGTTAAGCCAGTTGCGCCGGTTGGCCCTGACGGGCGCGCTGGAGGCATTGGATGTCAGCGGCTTGAAACAGCTGCTTGCCTTGCGGGTGGCGGGCGCCCTGAAAGAGTGGCCGGTAGGTGTTCTGACGTTGGACAAACTGGAGACGCTCGACCTGTTGGCGACCGGGATAAATACCATGCCGGCGGCAATGCTTGAGGGCCACGAGCGCCTGTGGCGTGGCCTTACCCTCAACTGGGCAGCGTTTGAGCGGCGTGCGTTCATGCCGGTGTATCAGCACGTGAAAAACCACCCGGGGCATTTGGTGGATGAAGTGCTGATGGTGGACGCTTATTGTGAAGGCGCGTTGCGACGCCTGAAAGACAGCGACCCGGCGTTTGCGCCCAGTGCCTTGGCGTACCTGCGGCGCCATCGGTTGACCAGTGACGCCAAGTTGACCCGTGTGCACGCCTTGCTGGATGAACATGCAACCTTGCAGCAGGCGCTGGAAGAGTGGCAGGGCAGGGAAGTGGAGGTCGACCGGCGACCGGTGGACCCGCTCAATCGTCAACGTGCGGCAGACAAGCTCATGGCTTACTGGCGCGATGGCCTCGACCGACGTTTTGCCTCCCCCCGTGAGGTGGCCGGGCCTTCTTCGCCAGCCGCCTCCGAGGGGGTCATGCTGGACCTGTCGGGTACGGTACTGGGGGATTTGCCGCCGATGCCGGCCGCAGCTTTTGCCCACGTGCAGCGCTTGAACCTCGCAGGCACCCGGGTTTCAGTGGCGGCATTGAACGATTTCCTCCCCCAGTTCACCCAAATCCACGGCCTGGACCTGAGCCGCAGCAACCTGATGGACCTGCCGGCGTCCCTGACGCAGTTGAGGTCTCTCAAACAGCTGGACCTGGCGCACAACCAGTTGACGATCACTGAGGCGATACAGCAGCGCCTCAGCGCCCTGGTCACGCTTCGAGGGTTGAACCTGGATTACAACCGTGTGGGTACCCTGGATGTCAGTGGGCTCAACCAGCTGCGCAGCCTGAACCTGAGCCACACCGCGACCACCGCCTGGCCGACAGGTTGGCTGGCATTACCCGAACTGCGTCAAGTGGATCTGAGCTACAGCGCTATTACCACGATCCCCCAGGCTGCACTGACCGGCCATGACCTGCTGATGCTGAGCAGCAACGTGCGTGGCTGTCGCCTGACCTTGCCGGCCTGTGCCGACATACAGCGTTTTGCCCTGCGTACCTACCAGGACAATCCGTTGAACGTCGCACCGGCCATGCTGCCGGTTTTTGGCCCGAGCTTTTACCTGGACAAACCCTTGGGCATTCCCCGCGAAGGGCTGGCGGAGGGCAGAACGGGGGGCGATCCGGAATACTTTCCCCTGGAGGTCACGGACAGTCCCGATCTGCTCCTCGCGCTGGAGGTAGAGGTGCCCAACAGTGAAGTTCGGCAGACACCTGCGCAGCGTCTGCAACAAATAGACCCGGCGTTGTCCACGCGCGATGCGGTACGGCGCATTGACGAACTGCTTGCCAGTGGCCTGGGCGCACTGGAGGTCGAGGCATGCCTGGTTCGGTGGCGCACGGGCTACCGGGGTATGGTGCGGGTGTTGAACGACTGGATCGATATTCGCGGTTATCGCCAGGGGGGCGGCTGGGTCAGCGCGGTGGACCGTCGTCGCGCGGCCGACAGGCTTATCGACAGTTGGCGCCATACCTTGCGGGCGCACCCCGAGGTTGCGCCGGGCGATGGGCGCGAGGTCCTTCAATTGAACGACCTGTATCTGGGGGACCTGCCGGCGTTACCCGAGCCGTTGGCCCATGTGAGGGTGTTGAACCTCAACGCAGTCAAGCTTACTGAGCAGGGCTCCAATGCGTTCCTGCGGGCGTTTCCCAAGCTGCGTACCCTGACTCTCAACAATAATGGCCTGATGAGCCTGCCCGACGCCGTCGGCGAATGCTCGACACTTACCGAGCTGCACCTGAGCCATAACGAACTGCGCTATCGCAGCGAGCTGCAGGGCCAGCTCAATCGGCTGACCGCGCTGGAGCGCCTGGACCTGAGTGAGAACGTCCTCGATTCTTTGGACATCAGCAGCCTGCCTCAATTGCAGTCATTGGAACTGCGCGGCAATAACCTTCTGGCGTGGCCGCAGGGTGTCCTCCAGGCTGCGCAGTTGCGCCACCTGGACCTGCGCAGCAACCGTATCGAAACCATCCCTGAAGACGCGTTGCTGCCCCAGCACAGCGCTCTGATGTGGGGCACGGACCTATCCGATAACCTGCTGTTTGAGGAAGATCTTGCACGCTTGCGCGTCTACCAGCAGCAGACCGATTGTGGCCTGGGATTTTCCGCCGAGGAACTGGAAGACGCACTGGAGGGGTACCACAGTACCGATAGCAGCTCCGGGTCGGACATCCACCCTGAACTCTTGACCCCGGAACAACAAAAGGCCCAATGGTTCTCGGGTATTGCCGCCGATTCGGCCCGCCACCGGGTATGGAGCGTGCTCAAGCAGGCCGAAAACAGCGAGGATTTTTTCTACATCATTTCCCAGTTGAAGAACGCCCAGGATTTCTTGCACGACCGCGCCGACCTGACTCGCCGGGTGTGGGCGGTGCTTGAGGCGGCGGAGCAATACCCGCACTTGCGCGAACAACTATTTGGCCAGGCCCAGGCGATGCGGGTAAGGGCTACCTGTGGTGACGGCTGGATCCTCCTGTTCAGTGATCTTGAAGTCAGCGTGTATGAGTTCAAGGCCCTGAGGGCCCTTGCACCCGGGCAGGAAGGCACCACGCTGTTCAACCTGGCCCGGCGCATGATCCGTCTCGATGAAGCGGAGCGCATTGCTGGCGAAGCGATCAACCGCAGCCCCGGCATCGATCCGGCGGAAATTCGCCTGGCCTACCGCATTGGCCTGGCCGAGCGCCTGGATCTGCCTCACCAACCGTCCACCATGCTGTACCGCAACCTGTCCCGGGTGACCCAGGCCAACATCGATCAGGCGTATGCCGCCATTATGGCCAGAGAGAGTACTCCTGTGTTTATGCAAGAGCTGGTCAAGCGCCCGTACTGGGTCAGCTACTTGCAGAAGCTGTATCCCGAAGAGTTTTCGGTGTTGGCCCAGGCGCATCAGGTCAAGGTAGATGCCCTCGAGGAGCTTCACCCGGACCTCAGCGCCCAATACCTGAGCGAAGTCGCAGCCTTGGACACCGAAAACCTTGCCGAGCAACAGGCACTGGCGCTCAGGCTTTCGGGGCGGGCGAGGAGGGATCTGGGGATCTGACCCGGGCGCCCAGCCGGCTGGACGCCCGGGCCAGCGCGCCACAACTTAGTTGTCGTAACCCAGGTTCGGCGCCAGCCAGCGTTCGGTCACGCTCAGGTCCTGCTC
>NZ_JACARK010000670.1:0-1422 GCF_013386655.1 Pseudomonas sp. K5002
GCTCCCGCGTCAGCGCCGAGCACGGCATCGACACCTTCGCCGACAACGCAGAAGCGATTGAAGGCGTGGACGTGGTAGTGCTGGCGGTCAAGCCACAAGCCATGAAAGCCGTGTGCGAAAGCCTGCGGCCTAGCCTCAAGCCCCATCAACTGGTCGTGTCCATCGCCGCCGGCATCACCTGTGCCAGCATGACCCACTGGCTCGGCGCCCAGCCGATTGTGCGTTGCATGCCCAACACCCCGGCGCTGCTGCGCAAGGGCGTGAGCGGCTTGTACGCCACGTCCGAAGTCACTGCCCAACAGCGTGATCAGGCACAAGAGCTGCTGTCCGCCGTGGGTATCGCCGTGTGGCTGGAACAAGAGCAGCAACTGGACGCTGTCACCGCCGTGTCCGGCAGTGGCCCGGCGTATTTCTTCCTGCTGATCGAGGCCATGACCGCCGCTGGCGTGAAACTCGGCCTGCCACAGGAAGTCGCCGAGCAATTGGCCGAGCAAACCGCACTGGGTGCCGCGCAGATGGCCGTGTCCAGTGATGTCGACGCCGCCGAACTGCGCCGTCGCGTGACCTCGCCGGGCGGCACCACCCAGGCGGCAATCGAATCGTTCCAGGCCGGGGGCTTTGAAGCCCTGGTGGAAAAAGCACTGGGTGCCGCAGCACATCGTTCGGCTGAAATGGCCGAGCAGCTGGGCAAATAGTCGTCCCCCACATAGGAATCAAACATGCTCGGAATCAATGACGCTGCCATTTTCATCATCCAGACCCTGGGCAGCCTGTACCTGCTGATCGTGCTGATGCGTTTTATCCTGCAACTGGTGCGGGCGAACTTCTACAACCCGCTGTGCCAGTTCGTGGTAAAGGCCACGCAGCCGCTGCTCAAGCCTCTGCGCCGGGTGATCCCGAGCCTGTTCGGCCTGGACATGTCGTCGCTGGTATTGGCGCTGCTGCTGCAGATCCTGCTGTTCGCGGTCATCCTGCTGCTCAATGGCTATCAGGCCACCACGCTGCTGTTGCTGCCGTGGGCCTTGATCGGGATCTTCTCGCTGTTCCTGAAGATCATTTTCTGGTCGATGATCATCAGCGTGATCCTGTCCTGGGTCGCTCCGGGCAGCCGCAGCCCGGGTGCCGAACTGGTGGCACAGATCACTGAGCCGGTGCTGGCACCGTTCCGTCGCCTGGTACCTAACCTGGGTGGCCTGGATATCTCGCCGATCTTCGCGTTTATCGCGATTCAGCTGCTGCAAAGCTGGGTGATTCCACGCTTGGCTTTCTACGCGTTCATGCCCAAAGAACTGTTCGGTCTGATCTGACGACAACGTGGCGAGGGAGCTTGCTCCCGCTGGGCTGCGCAGCAGCCCCAAAACGGCCGACCGCGTTGCATCTGCAAAATCGCGGCAACCGGACCGGGACCGCTTCGCGCTCCAG
>NZ_JACARK010000671.1:0-1495 GCF_013386655.1 Pseudomonas sp. K5002
TCCGGCGCATGCCGGTCGCGCCGGGCGAAGGCGCGCAAGTGGGCGATGATCGAAGCCATGCGCCCGGTCAACTCGCTGATCAGCTTGAGGTTGCCACGGGCGTCGTCGGTGCGCTCATGGTCGAGCAAAATCCCGGCGTTTTCCGCGTAGCTGCGAATCGCCGCCAGCGGTTGGTTGAGCTCGTGGCTGATGCTGGCCGACATGGTGCCCAGCGCGGAAAGTTTGCCTGCCTGCACCAGGTCATCCTGAGCCCGCACCAGTTCCTGCTGGGCATGTTCACGCTCCAGCACTTCCTGTTTCAGGCGCCGGTTGAGGCCTTCCAGGTCGCTGGTCCGCTCGATCACGCGCATCTCCAGTTCGCGACGGGCCTTGGCTTCGAAGGCGATGCGTTCCAGGTAGTGACGACGGCGCTGCATCATCAGCCCGAGCAACAGCATCAGCACCAGCAAGGCGGCGCCACCCACCGCGACCACGGTGCGCACCGGGCGGCTGATCAAGGTGCGTGGCGCGAGAATCTCGACTTTCCAGCCGGTTTCGGCGATGTCGGTGGATTGGCGCACCCACGCCGTCGGGCTGAGGCTCAGCGGCTGCGGGTCGCGGGTCGGATAGGGCTGGATGGCGATGATGGCGCGGCGTTCTTCATCCGTCAGCGGCCGGGTGGCACGAAAGCGCCATTGCGGGCGCGAGGTCAGGATCACCACGCCGTTGTGGTCGGTGACCAGCAGTTGTTCGGGGGTGTTGCCCCACAGGCTTTCGGTGTGGTCCAGGTCGACCTTCACCACCAGCACGCCGATGATCTTGTCACCATCTCGCACAGCGGCGGCGAAGAAGTAACCGCGTTTGGCTGAGGTGGTGCCCAGGCCGAAGAAGCGCCCGAGGCGCCCGGCCATGGCTTCGCTGAAGTAGGGGCGAAAGGAAAAATTACGCCCGACGAAGCTGTCCTGCTTGTCCCAGTTGGACGCGGCGAGGGTCTTGCCGGTGGTGTCCATCAGGTACATCACTTCCACCCCGGCCTGGGCGGCGACGTCCTTGAGCAGGTGGTTGGCGTTGACCAGGTTGGTGCTGACGTGAGGCGCGTCGATGGCGGTGCGCAGGGCCGGCAGGTCACCGAGGATTTGCGGCAACACTTCGTAGCGATGCAGGGTGCCCAGCAGGTTGGCGACGTACAGGTCCAGCGTCTGGCGGTTCTGACCGGCCAGTTCGTTGCGGTAATAACGCTCGGCCAGGTGCTCCAGCGGCCACAACAGCGGTGCCAGGCATAGCGCCAGCAATGCCAGGCTGCGCCAGCGGGGTCTTCGCGGAAGGGGTGGAGTCATGGGAGTCGTGCGCCTGTGGGTACAGGCGCATTATGCCTAGTGCTGCTCGGCAAGACACTCGCGCAATGCGTCATGCCACTGCGGTTGCGAGACATGCCATTGCTGTTGCAGGCGGCTGCAATCGAGGCGCGAGTTCAGCGGGCGCCTGGCCGGCGTTGGATAGGCGCTGGAGGGAATCG
>NZ_JACARK010000672.1:0-4381 GCF_013386655.1 Pseudomonas sp. K5002
CCCATGCCCGCCTGCCCGGTGGCCGCCCGTGCCGACGCCACTACACCGGCCAGGCCCGCCAGCAGGCCGGCGATGCTGTAGACGATGATCAGGTGGCGCTTGACGTTGATGCCCGAGGTGCGCGCCGCCTGCATGTTGCCGCCGATGGCGTAGGTGTACTTGCCGTACTTGGTGTAGCGCAGGGCGATATGGAAGATCACCGCCACCACCAGGAAGATCACCACCGGCATCGCGCCGTGGCCGATGGCCGTGTAGGAGTCCGAGAGCATGCTCACCGGCTGGCCTTCGGTGTAGTAACGCGCCAGGCCACGGGCCGAGACCATCATGCCGAGGGTCGCAATAAACGGTGGAATCCCGGTGACCGCAATGATACTGCCGTTGATCGCCCCCGCCAGCAGCCCCACGCCCAGGCCCATCGCCACCGGTATCCACACCGGCAGGTCAGTCAATGACGGAAACACCGCACGGGAAAAGTCGGAAGTCTGCGCCAGGCTGGCGGCGATCATCGCCGACAACGCCAGCACCGAGCCCGAGGACAAATCGATACCGGTGGTGATGATCACCTGGGTCACGCCAATCGCCAGCAGGCCGATGATCGAAACTTGCAGGATCATCAATACAAGGCGCTGGGAGTTCATCAGGAAGCTCTGGTCGCGCACGATCCAGCCGAACAACTCAAACACCAGGCCGATGCCAATCAGCACCAGCAGGATGCTCAGCTCGGTGGGCATGCGTCGACGGTGCTTGACCGGCGCCGCAGCGGGCTTCTTTTCCTCGGGTTTGCTTTCCAGTATCGCGTTCATAACCACTCACCTTTTTTATCGCGTTGCGCCGGCCACAACGGGCCGGCGCCGTCTGTTCGTTAGTGGACCGCCGTCATACCGGAAGCCAGTTGCATGACTTTTTCCTGGGTCGCATCCGCGCGGTCCAGGGTGCCCATCAGGTCGCCTTCGTGCATCACCATCACCCGGTCGCTCATGCCCAGCACCTCGGGCAGCTCCGAGGAAATCATGATCACCGCCATGCCTTCGCTGGCCAGGTAGGAAATCAGCCGGTAGATCTCGGCCTTGGCGCCCACGTCGATACCGCGAGTGGGTTCGTCGAGGATCAGTAGCCGTGGGTTGGTCATCAGCCAGCGGGCCAACAGGGCTTTTTGCTGGTTGCCACCGGACAAGGTGTCGATGCATTGCTCCAGCGACGGGGTTTTCACCCGCAGCTTGGTGCACATGTCTTCGCACAGGGCACGCAGGGCTTTTTGCTGGATAAAGCCATTGCCGGAGTAATGCGGCAGCACAGCCATCTCCATGTTTTCCAGTACCGATAGGCAGGGGAACAGGCCGCTGAGCTTGCGGTCTTCGGTCAGCAGCGCGAAGCCCTTCTCGATGGCCATATGCGGGTCGGTGATGCGCACGGTCTTGCCGTCCAACTGGATCTCGCCGCCGGAGCTTGGGGTGATGCCGAAAATGGTTTCGGCCACATTGGTCCGCCCGGAGCCCATCAGCCCGGCGATACCGAGAATTTCCCCGGCGTGCAGGTCGAACGACACGCCCTGGAATACCCCATCCAGGCGCAGGTCGCGCACCGACAGCAGCAGATTGCCGATGGGCTTGTCGCGCACCGGGAACAGCTGGCTCAGCTCACGTCCCACCATCATCGAGATCAGGCTGTCGCTGTCCATGCTGTCGGCCCGCTGCAGGCCGATATAGGCGCCATCGCGGAACACCGCCACTTCATCGGCGATGGCGAACACTTCGTTCATTTTATGGGTGATGTAGATGATGCCTTTGCCCTGGGACTTGAGGTCGGCAATGATCGAAAACAGGTGGGCCACTTCCTTGTCGGTAATGGCGGAGGTCGGTTCATCCATGATCAGGATGTCGGAGTCATAGGACACCGCCTTGGCAATCTCGACCATCTGCCGCTCGGCAATGCTCAGGTTACCGACGTGTTCCTCCGGGTCGAGATTGATCCGCAGCCGCGCCAGCAATTGCGCGGTGCAGCGGTGCATTTCCCGGTGGTTGACCATGTGCAGGCCGTTGAGCTGTTCGCGACCGATCCAGATGTTCTCGGCGATGCTCATGTGCGGCATCAGGTTGAGTTCCTGGTGGATCATCGCGATCCCGGCCTTCTGCGCCGCCAGCGGTGTTTCGAATTTGATCGGCTTGCCACGCAAGCGGATTTCACCGGCGTCGGGCTGATAGATGCCGGCGATGATCTTCATCAGTGTCGACTTGCCCGCGCCGTTCTCGCCCATCAGCGCCAGCACCGAGCCGGGGCGCACCCGCAGCTGCACATCGGCCAGGGCCACGACGCCGGGAAAGCCTTTGCTGATGTTGGAGATCTCCAGCAGATAGGGTTCTTCCAGTACCAAGGGCTGGATACCGGGAGGCTGGGAAGCAGTCGCTTGAGCAAACATATCGGGTACTCCGTCAGCAGGGCCGCCGTGGCTGCCCTGCCGGTTTATTGTTGTTATTAAGGGCTACTTGAAGTCTTTGACGTTGTCCGGGGTGATCAGCTTGAACGGGATCACCACGTTCTGCTCGACCGGCTCGTGCCTGGCCATCTTGCGCGCCGCTTCCACCGAACCCACGGCCTGGCCATTGGCGTCCTGGAACGCCGACGCGGCCATGTCGCCCTTGGTAATCGCGTTCAAACCGTCCGGTGTGCCATCCACCCCGGCGATCAACACGGTGCCCGGCTTGGTGCCCGCCGACTTCAACGCCATGGACGCACCGATGGCCATCTCGTCGTTGTTGGCCAGCACCGCGTTGAATTCACGGCCTTGGGTCAGCCAGTCGTTGACCAGGGTCATGCCCTTGTCACGCAGCCAGATGCCGGTCTGTTCCTGCTCGATGGTGATGCCTGGGTATTTGGCCAGGACTTCCTTCACCCCCTTGGTGCGGTTGGTGGTGGAGTTGTTCGCCAGGTCACCCAGCAGGATCACGATCTTGCCCTTGCCGCCGAGCTTTTCGGCGATGTACTGCATTTGCAGGCGACCCGCCTCGACGTCATTGGAGGTCACGGCCACGATGCCTTTGGGCAGATCCGTCTGGTCGGGACGACGGTTGACGTACACCAGCGGAATGCCCGCTGCGAGGGCCGCTTTACTGATATTGGCGGTAGACGCCGTGTCGACCGGGTTGACGATGATGGCGTCGACTTTCTGGCTGATAAAGTTCTCGACCTGGCTCAGTTGCTTGACCACATCGGCGCGGGCGTCTTCGAACTGCAGCTGCACGCCGTCACCCTTGGGGTAGGACTTGGCTTGCTTGTCCATGTCCTCGCGCAGGTAAGTCAGGAAGGTGTCATCGAACGCCGACATGCTCACGCCCACCTTGATATCGGCCGCCGTGGCGAAACCACTGGCGAGCATCATGGACAGGGCCAGCGCGGTAAAACGGATCGGGGTCTTCATGAACGGTCTGTCTCCAATTTCTTGTTGGTTTTGTGGACGTTACGTTTTTCAGAGCGAAGCGGTCGGCAGTCGAACGATCGGCGCCCCCGGAATGCAGCACACCAGGGAACCCTTGCTTTCGACGCACAGGACATTCAGGAGGGAAAAGTAAAACGGCCGGGCGCGGGGCAGACCGCGTGACTGGAGGGCAGGACGTAAAACTCGCAGTACAGCGTTGAAGATTTTCATCTGACGGTACCTGGTTGTTTTGATCTTGTTTTTGTCGAGTCGCCCGAATCGAGTCCGAACGTACTTTATGCAACCTGGAATGACTTTATTGGAAAATAATTTCCATATCAACCTGTTTTAGAATTTTATTCTATTTTTCATCCATGAGGCTCCATAGCCGCCATTTCCACTACCTGCTGGCGCTCTGAACTCAGGCGCGCGGCGTCCAGTACGCGGGTGGTTGCCAGCGCATCCAGGACGTTCACCGGCAACTCGCCGTGGCCTTCCACCGCGCTTTGCAGCTGACTGTAGAACTGATTCCAACGGCCCTTTTCCGACGGCACCCGCTCACGATCCGGCCCCTGCTCGAACCAGCCCCAGCGTCGATGTTCTTCAGCGCCCCAGTGCTCGCCTTCGGTTTTCGGGGTCTTGCCGGCCAGCAGCGCCTCTTCCTGGCCGTCCAGCCCTTCGATGGTGTAGCAACCGGCCGTGCCATTCACCCGAAACCGCGGGGCCTGGCTGTTTTGCAGGGCGCTGCCCCACAGGTGTGAAATCACCCCGTTGGCGTGGGTCAGCGATACAAAGAAGCCGTGGTCTACGTTCGGCTCATCGGCGGTGTAGTGCAACTGCGCGAACACCCGGTCCACCGGGCCGAACAGTTGCATGGCCTGGTCCACCAGGTGGCTGCCCAGGTCCCGCAGGAAGCCGCCGCCGCTGGCATTGCCCACCGAGCCCGGGTTGTAGCGCTCCACCCGGGAT
>NZ_JACARK010000673.1:0-756 GCF_013386655.1 Pseudomonas sp. K5002
CGGGCACTCGTTGCTGGCCACGCAAATGCTCTCACGCATTCGTCGCCGCTTGAACGTCAGCCTGCCGCTGCGCACCTTGTTCGAAGGCGGCACGCTGGAGGAACTGGCGCAGGCGGTCGATCAGCAGGCTCAGGTATCTGATGACAGCGAGATTGTGCCGGCACCCCGCAACCAGGCGCTGGCGTTGTCGTACGCCCAGCAGCGGCTGTGGTTCCTCGACCGCTTCGAAGGGCCGAATGCGGCCTACAACATGTCCAGCGTGGTGCGCTTGCGTGGCACGCTCGACATTGCGGCCTTGCAACAGGCGTTGCAACGTGTGCTGGAGCGGCATGAAGCGCTGCGCACCACTTACCACTTGAACGGCGAGCAGCCGTGCCAAGTCATCAATGAAGCGCCCACGCTTGACCTCACCCCGGTCACTGTCGAATCCCATGCCCTGCAAAGCGTGATTGACCGGCAGTCGGCGCAGCCGTTCGACCTTCAGCAGGCACCGATGCTGCGCGCCCACCTGTTGCACCTGGGTACGGATGATCATGTGCTGCAACTGGTGCTGCACCATATCGCCACCGACGCCTGGTCCATGGGCATCCTGATCCAGGAACTGATCACCGGCTACCAGGCCTACTCCAGCGGCGCGGTCCCGGCCTTCTCGCCGTTGCCGATCCAGTACGCCGATTACGCCCAGTGGCAACGCAGCGAACCCCAACAGCGCCAGTTGGCGCGGGCGATTGACTATTGGCGGCGTCAGCTCGACGG